>JAJFLK010000060.1 GCA_021772735.1 Candidatus Sumerlaeota bacterium
TTCCAAACTCGATTCAAACGTACCGGACAGTTCTGGAGCCCCCAAGGCCAGCATTGTCTTTTGGAGTTGGAAATCGCTCGCCGAAACCATGACTGGGACCCACTCTGGCAACTCGCCGCGTAGCTGGAGCAAGATGCGCCCCTCCGGATAGAGACCGATTTTTTCGATTTCACGTCCACACGCTTCAAAGGTAGACTCATCCGCTATCGGAGGCGGTCCGGAAGACAACTCGGCCGTCCGATCAACTATTCCGTTGCGGCCGTTTGCGCCGACCAATTCGCAGAAGTTCCTCCAGATCGACACATGACCCCGTCCCGCTTGCAACTTCTCCCGCGAAATTCCCTCGTCAAAACCAGTTCGCTCGACAAGGGCGATTGGAACTACCAGCCCGTCCTGGGATACATCCAACGCCAGCGGTTTCACCTCGCGCGCGAGCTTATGGGTCGAGGCCCTAACGATTCGATCCTTGAGATCGGCTACGGCAGCGGCCTTTTTATGCCTGAGCTGGCTCTCATGGCGAGCGATCTGGCGGGCGTCGATGTCCATGACAAATCGAGCGAAGTCGGCAAGGAGCTGGCCTCGGCCGGAGTGCGGGCAGAGGTCGTCCAGTATGATGGACGCCAGATCCCATTCGACGACGCGCGTTTTGATTGCGCCGTTGCGATCAGCGTTCTGGAATTCGTCGAGGATCTCGACGCGCTTTGCCTTGAAGTGAAACGCGTCATCAAACCCTCGGGGCACCTCGTGTGCGTGGCTCCTGCCTCATCGCCACTTGTCGATCTCGGATTTAAGATCCTGACCGGCAACTCAGCGAAGGACGAATTTGGCGAGAGCCGGGAGGAGCTTAAGCCACGGCTTGAACGGCATTTCTCATGCGTTGACGTGATCCGCTGGCGAATGCCCCCCCGGATCGGTGTGGGCTTGTATCAAGCCTGCCGATTCTCGATGACGCCGCGCGGCTAGTCGTCGGATCAGGCGTAGAGCCTGCGCATTTTCACTTTGCGGAAATAGTGACTCAGGATCTGCCGGTAATTATATCCGCGCTGAGCGATCATGTATGCGCCCATCTGGCATAACCCCACGCCGTGGCCGAATCCGGCCCCGTGGATCGTGATCGCCTCGAAACCTCCCCGCCGGCCTTTTTTCAGAGTGCATGTAAAGAAGGTCGATTTGATCCCGCCCATGGCGGCTCGGATCTTCAGCTCGCGATCGACGACCACTTCTTTATCCGCGCCGATGAATCGAATGGCGCGGACCCGACCGCTCCGGGATCGGCGGGTCACGATGACGTCCCGCAGCGTTCCGGTCCCGTAGAGACCGTCAACAATCTTGCTTAGTTCTGTAGCGGTCAGCTTTTTCTCCCAACGGAAATGACCGCGAGCATACTTCGGAAAGTGCTTCTGCGCCGGGTTGCACAGCGCATTGATCGCGCGTGACGTCACGGCGTGAGCCGCTTTGCGATCTCGCAGGTCGGGCTCGGGCCTTGAGCCCAGCCTGTCCAGCATTCGCTCGGAGTAATCCTCGCCGACGCTGTCCCACATATCGCTCATGCTTGAGACGACGCCCCCGCACGAATGGCTGTAAACCGCATCGATCGCCCGACCGCCGTTGACGAGCACCTCGCCACGAGTCGCATCAACCGCCGCGCGCACGCGGTCGTTCTCCATCGCCTTGCCGCGATACGCCTGCGCCAGCGAGGTATCGACAAAATCGTAGAGCCTGCTCGAAGAGACGATGCCGCGTTCGATCTTCGCCACGGCTTCACTGCGCGCGACGACGGCCTGCGCCTTGAGGACTTCATCGGGTGCAAAGTTCCCAATCTCCGCGGCCACGACGCCATAAAGGTAATACTCAATCCAAAGATCGTTGACCGCCGCAAGTCTCCCCTCTTCGTCGATAGCAAGATGCAACGCCCCGCGGTAATGACGCGCCTCGCCAAAATTGGGGTCGGCCCTGGACCCGCGCTTCTCGGAGACCACATAGATCGAAGCTTCTGCCACGTCCGCCGGAACGATACGAAGCATCGACGGATCGGCGGCGACGATGTTGCCATCAGCATCGCGGATCATCACCCGCCCGCCCCGGGCCGGCGCTTTCTCTTCGAAGATGGCATGCGCCTCATCGTCGCCCAGGCGTGCCCGATACGTCCGAGCCTGCTCGATCGTATCGAAATCCCCAAGCGTCACAAGCAGACGGTCTCGCTCGCTCTCAGAGCGGGCGGGGAACCGCAATGCCTTGGCGGGCATGCCGTGGATCTCGGCCGCGGCCCGAGCCAGAGAGAGCGCCGTCCGCTCCTGATCCGTCTCCAATTGCTTGAGCACCAGACGATACCGCTTGCCCCCCGGCCGCCCCTTGACGATATCGACTCGGCATGCCTCCCCCGGATCGATCGTGTGAAGAAGCGAGCCATCGGTCCCGAGGATGCGGTACGTGCCCGAGGCCTTGATCGCAAGCGATTCGACACCCCGCGCGATCGAAATGCGAACGTGATAATCGCGGCTGCGCAGGTCGCCCTGCGTGCCCTGGTCCCCATCGACATTTTGGGCCAGACACGGGAGAGAGCCGAGCAGCGAAAAGATAATCAGAGGCAATGCGCCAACGGATTTCATTGTCGAAGGTCCGCCAGCGAGTTGATCGTGAGGCCCGGAAGTTCGGGTTGTCTTGACGCATTCGACTCGTTTGTCCAGGCCTCAACCCCCGTGGGCAATGCGGCGCCATCGAGCGAATTGGCCATCGCCCGCCACTGCGCCGGATTGAGCGTCAGCACATCGGCTTCGCCCGCGCTGACGGCCTGCACGACGTGCGGGGCATAGAAACGACGAATGACATAAGAGCGTGCGCCCCGCGCCAGCGCGGGCAGCACCGCGCCCCACCACGTCGAATCCAGCGCGAGGCGGGTCATCGTCAGGAACCCACTGGAATGCTCCTCTGACGAGCCCGTGATCCTTGCGCGAACCAGATCCATGATTTCCCCGTGATTCAGAATCCCGCGCCCGGAGCCGGAAACCGGCTGACCGCCAACGCCGAAGGTAAACGCCGGCGTCTTCGCGTCGATCTCCGAATAGGCCGAATGCCAAGCCTCGGACAGCCTGTGCCTGACCTGCTCCTGATGTCCCTCATCAAGGCGGTCGGCGATCTCATCCGCGTAGAGAATCGGTGGGGACGATCCGCCTAGATTTGGCAGCACATTATCAAGCAGGCGATTCAGGGCCCTGAACGTAATGATCAATCCCGGTGGGGCCTCTTCGATTTGATTCTCGTCGCTGCCGTAAAGGCCCGGCGGGCGGCTGACGGCGTCGATCACCCTGACGTGCCGTCCCGTCGCAAGAACGCCCAGGACCGAGGCGACGGCCATTTTACCGGGGGGCAGGAAGATCACGACGGCCGAGACGTGATCGCGCGAGGTCTCATCGACGAAGACCGAGAGCGCCATGACTCGGCGGGCAAGCGTATTGAACGTGCTGATCTCGTATCCATCGACAAATGCCTCGGCATCGCCGTAAACGCGCCACGCCCGCAAGAACATCTGGTTGATGCTTCGTGCTTCGGCGGGGGTCTCGGTCGTCGTTGGTGGTGGATTCGTCAAAGAGCGCGGGCCCGATCGACGGGCGTTCCGGGATTCGAATGTCATCAGGCCTTGCCTGGCAGAGCGCCCATCATTTAATGTCCGCCCATGTTAAGTGTCAACGAAGCCCTCTCGCTCTTGCTCTCCAAAGTCGATGTCCTCGGTCGCCAGACGACCGATCTCGTCCACGCAACAGGCCGCGTCCTGGCCGAAGACGTAACCGCGCCGCGTGATTCCCCGCCGTTCGATAACTCGGCGATGGATGGGTTCGCTGTGCGCGTCCGCGATCTGGCTGGAGCACAGACCGGTGTCCCCGTCACGCTGCCGCTCGGGGGTGAAATTATCGCGGGCGATGCCGCCTCGCGCGCGCTCGAACCCGGCGCGACGTTGCGGATCAATACCGGCGCTCCCCTGCCGGCCGGCGCCGAGGCTGTCGTCCGTATCGAGGATGTCGAATTGCATTCGGACCGAGTCTTATTCGAGGCGCCCGCAAAACCAAATCAGAACATCCGACGCGCCGGAGAGAACTTCCGCACGGGCGATTGCCTTCTGAGCGCGGGCTTGCGGCTACGTCCGCCGCAGCTTGAGGTTCTGGCGTCGCTTGGCCTTGCGCAGATCCCGGTCCGCCGCCGCCCGCGCGTGGCCCTGATCGCCTCTGGCGATGAGTTGGTCGAACCCGGCAATCCACTCGGGCCGGGCCAAATTTACGATTCGACGCGCTTCGCGCTGCGCCCCCTTCTGGAGTCCTTCGGCGCAGAGGTCCATGATCAGGGCCGCGTTGGCGATACGCCCGAGGCCACTCGGAAAGCCTTGGGCAGCGCGCTCGATGCTGGCTTCGACGCGATCATCACGACAGGCGGGGTCTCGATGGGAAGCCACGATTTCATCCGGCCCACGCTCGAAGAACTGGGTGTCGAGCAAATCTTTTGGAAAGTGCGCCAACGTCCCGGCAAGCCGCTCTATTTGGGCCGGCGCGGACCGACGCTCTGTTTCGGCCTTCCCGGCAATCCGGTTTCTGTCTTCGTGACGGCGCTCGTTTACGTCCGCTCCGCGCTTCTCAAAATGCAGGACTGCACCAATGTCGATCTGCCGTGGAGCAGGGCGATCACCGACGAGCCTTTCAAATCAACGGAAGGATTCACGTTCTTCTCGCGCGCAGATTTTGCCCAACCCGGCGCGGACGGTACCGTGAATGCGCAAGACGGTTCGATCCGGATTCGACCTTCGGCCGGGCAGGGCTCGCATCAGTTCAGCTCGCTGGCAACCTCGGCAGGCCTCGTTCGAATCCCCGAAGAGCAAGGCGCGGCCAACGTGGGTGAGACCATTGATTTTCTTGATTTTCGCCTCATTTTCTAAAAGCAAAATGTCGGCCTCTCGGGCGCGATCTATTCCCGATTTCGCGTTCTGAACCAGCCAATCCCAAACCCAATCCTCGATCCATCCGCCCTGCGACTCTCCTCGGGCAGGGAAGATTTTGAATGCTCCGCTCTGGTGTGATAGTATGGGTGGCTTGCTTTGCGCCCTGCCCCCTTGCGAGGACAGGCGCCAGCGCCGCGGGCCATACGAAGCGGTGGCCCCGAACACATGAATCAGTCCAAGTGAATCAGTCTCCCTCAGGAGTTCCCCCCATGCGATCCGACATGATCAAGCGAGGCGCCGAGCGCGCCGCACACCGCTCTTTACTGCGGGCCACAGGCGTCGGCGAAGATGACTTCGACAAGCCATTCATCGCGATCGCCAACAGCTATATCGATATCATCCCTGGTCACGTCCACCTGAATGCCGTCGGCGCGTTTGTCAAAGACGCCGTGCGCGCGGCCGGGGGCGTGCCGTTTATCTTCAATACCATCGGCGTCGATGACGGCATCGCGATGGGCCACAGCGGCATGAAGTATTCGCTGCCCTCGCGCGAACTGATCGCCGACAGCTTGGAGACCGTCGTTCGCGCGCACTGGTTTGACGGGCTCATTTGCATCCCGAATTGCGACAAGATCGTCCCCGGCATGTTCATGGGCGCGATGCGCTGCAACATCCCGACGATCTTCGTCAGCGGCGGACCCATGGAAGCCGGCGAGACGGCCAAGGGCGAGAAGGCCGACCTGATCGACGCCTTCTATGCCACCGGCAGGCTGCAAGTCGGCGCCATCGACGAGGCTGAATTCCTGAACATTGAGCTGACAGCGTGCCCGACGTGCGGCTCGTGCTCCGGCATGTTCACGGCCAATTCGATGAACTGCCTGGCCGAGGCGCTGGGTATGGCGCTTCCGGGCAACGGGACAATTCTGGCGACCTCCGAGGAGCGCAAGCGCCTCTATGAGCGCGCGGCACAGCAAATCCTCTATCTGGTCGAAAAGGACATCAAGCCGCGCGACATCGCCACGCGCGAGGCGTTCGATAACGCCATGATCCTGGACATGGCCATGGGCGGCTCGACCAATACGCTGCTTCATCTTCTGGCGATCGCGCGCGAGGCGGAGATCGAATACGATATCAGCCGGATCAACGAGCTCTCCGAATTGACACCGAACATCTGCAAGGTCGCGCCATCGGCCACGCCCGAGGGACTCATGTATCACATCCAGGACGTCCACCGCGCCGGAGCGATTCACACGATCCTCGGCGCGATCGCACGAGGCAAACCGCAATTGCTCACGACCGAGTGCATGACCGTCACCGGCGCAACGCTCGGAGAAAACATTTGCGCATACGACGTTCGGCGCGATTCGGTCCGCGAAGACGCCATTGTCATGTATCTTGAGGGCTCCAAGCCCTCGCGCAAGGATGTCGATACCGTCCGCGCCGAGCTGTTCTCGGCCGGTGGCAAAGCTCCGGCGACGCGCTCGCTCCAGGCCGTGCTCGGCGGCGGTCCGCAGGCGGCAAAAGATGGCGGCGGCACGGCCGTCGCTGCCAATCCGTGCGTTGAAAAAACTTTCAAGTTCGACCCGTGGGACTGCATCCGCGAGGTCGACCGCGCCTATTCACAGACCGGCGGGCTGACGATTCTCTACGGCAACCTCGCGCCGCAGGGCTGCGTCGTCAAGACGGCCGGCGTGGACCCCGAGATGATGCAGCACAGCGGGCCGGCCATCGTCTTTGAGAGTCAGGAAGACGCCTGCGAAGGTATCCTCGCGGGGAAGGTCGAGGCCGGAATGGTCGTCGTCATCCGATACGAAGGCCCGCGCGGCGGACCGGGCATGCAGGAAATGCTCTCGCCGACGAGTTACATCAAAGGCATGGGCCTGGGCAAGTCGGTCGCGTTGGTCACCGACGGCCGGTTCAGCGGCGGGACGGCCGGAGCGTGCATCGGACACGTCAGCCCCGAGGCCGCCGAATGCGGCCCGATCGCGCTCGTTCACGATGGAGATACCGTCAACGTCGATATCCCGGCCCGCGCATTATCGGTCGATCTGAGCGATGCCGAACTCGACGAGCGGCGCAGATCGTGGAGCCCGCCCGAGGCGCGAATGAACTTCGGCTGGCTGGCCCGATATCAGAAAATGGTCACCAACGCCTCACAAGGCGCGATCTTGAAGATCTGAATCTCCGCGCCTCGCGCCTCGCCGGCCAAGCGCATAAAGCACGACGCCAATCACCGCGACCGCCGCCCCGATTGACACCGCCGGATGCAGTCCCCGGCCCGCAGGCAGATAACAGAAAACCAAAGCCATCGCCGCGATGGTCAGACTGTAGGGCAATTGCGTGCGGACATGGTGCAGGTGATCGCACGAACTTGAAATCGAACTCATGATGGTCGTATCGGAGATGGGCGAGCAGTGATCGCCGAAGATCGATCCGTCGAGCACGGCAGCCAACGTGATAATCGTCACCGGCCCATAGACTCCTCCCTCCAGGTGGAACGCGATCGGCGTCGCGATCGGGATTAGAATCGCCATCGTCCCATAGCTCGTCCCCGTCGCGAATGAGGTCAACGCGCCGATGATGAAAACGACGGCGGGGAAATAAGCCGGGCGAATGCTATCGCCCACGATCGCGACGAGATATTCGCCTGTGCCCAGCGCCGTGCAGCTCTCTTTAAGCGACCAGGCCAGGATCAGAATCATCACCGGCAGCATCGAGCTGCGAATGCCCGCACCAAGCGCCGTATCCATCGCACGATCCGGTATGCGCGCCACGAACCGAGCGAAAAACAAGGCGACGAGCAACCCTAAACCCGCGCCATAGGCCAGAATCAGCACGCTGTTTTCCGAGGCGCTGATGACCTCGCGCCAGACGCCCGGGCTCAGAAATGCCAACGGGCGGTCCGCCATTTCGGACACTCCTCCTCCATCAATCCAGATCCCGCCGAAGAGAAATGCGAGCAGCACCGCGATCGGAACGACGGCCGAGCGAGCCAGAATGCGGGCCTCCCCGTCGGGTCTCGCATTCGTAAACGCAGCCGAAGTCATCGGCGTCGCGCCGTGCTCGCTCAAGGCTCCGGTCTCTCTCGCGCGCGCCTCGGCCCGCGCCATCGGCCCGAACTCCCCGCCGGTCGCAATCCCGATGACCATAAAGACGATCATTAAGATGCAGTAAAACCGGAAGGGAAGGGCATCGAAAAGCATCGAATATCCTTCCTGCCCGAGTTTAAGCGATTCGGAAATCTCGCCGAATAACCCGACCTCGTAACCGACCCAGGTGCTGATGACCGCGAGCCCCGCGATCGGCGCGCTGGTCGCATCGACGATGAACGCCAGTTTCTCCCGGCTGACTTTGTATTTATCGGTCACGGCGCGCATCGACGAGCCGACGATCATCGTGTTTGCGTAATCGTCGATAAAAAGCGCCAGCCCCATCATCGCCGTCATGAGCTGCGCGCTGCGCCGGCCCCGGACAAATCGGCTCAGCCAGAGGATCACGCCCTGCATCCCCCCGCCGACGATCATCACTGAGATCATCGCCATGATGAGCACGACGAAGGCGAGGAGCTGAAGGTTGAACGGATCGGTGGCGGAAGTCTTTATGAAGCCGAAGGCGGCGGCCAACCCCCCGAACCACTCGCCGGGCAAAGTCGGACCATCCGGAACCCGGACCAGCATCCCGCCGATCAGGATCGAAGCTCCGAGGCTGAACATGATCCGCCCCGAGGCGATGGCGAACGAGACGGCCAGAAGCGGCGGCAGAATGCTGTACCACAGAAGTCGCGCCTCATCGTCGTTGGTCGCAGGCTCGACCGCCCGCGCCAACACGCAGATCGCGACGACGACAATGGGAGTGATAATATGGCGCGGACGCAGGCGTCTTTCCAAAGGCGGCTCCCAGCGCGAAAAACTGGCGGGCGATTCTCAGGCCCGAGCGCCCACACTAGAAGCAAGCCGAGCAAAGTTGAAAGAAATTTCACAAGGATCGGATCAGACGAACAGCGAATCCTGCATGACCGGCTTGCGCGACGCGCCCGCCTCAAGGTCGAGCAACGCCTGCTTGATCTGCACGCCCCCATAGTAGCCGGTCAGCGAACCATCAGCGCCGACGACTCGGTGGCAAGGAACTACGATGGGAAGAGGATTACGCCCGTTCGCACCACCAACGGCCCGGCTCGCGGTGGGCTTGCCCAGACTGCGGGCCAGCTCCACATATGTCGTCGTCTCCCCGTAGGGTATCCGCACCAGGGCAAGCCACACGCGTTCTTGAAAGTCCGTTCCCCCGGCGTCGAGCTTGAGATCAAACTTTTTGAGCTCGCCCTCGAAATACCGGCGCAGTTGATCCGCTTCGACCTCGAACGCCTCAGGCCGATGCATCCATTCGGGTCGGGGAGATATCGCCCCCTCGCCCGCCTCGAAATTGATCCGCCGCAGTCCGCGCTCGGATTTAACCAGCAGGATCTTGCCCAGCGGACTTTCGATCCGGGTATAAAAAATGGGTTCGCTCATTTCAGGGCTCATTTCGATCTCCTATTCTGCGTTTTTCGGCGCGCGGTCTGGGCCGTTTTGTCTTTGAATCTTTTGTACACGATTTCGTC
This sequence comes from Candidatus Sumerlaeota bacterium, assembly GCA_021772735.1. Taxonomy (GTDB): domain Bacteria; phylum Sumerlaeota; class Sumerlaeia; order MVZB01; family JAJFLK01; genus JAJFLK01. The sequence continues at coordinate 9,522 of JAJFLK010000060.1, forward strand.
TGCGGACTGACCTCGGCAAGCCAGAGGTGCATGACCGCGTAAGCCCGCCAGGGCCGCCATGTCTCGGCCAGCGCCAAGAGCTCGGCGGGCTTCATCACCAGGCCCGCGGCCCCAAGCGAGCGAATCACTCCCAGATCGCCCGAGACAAATGCGTCCGGCTCGGAGCTGGCCCGCATCGCGATATACTGCGCCGTCCAATCGCCGATGCCCCCGAACTGCTTGAGCTGCCCGACCAGCGCCTCCAAATCCTGGGCGCCATCGAGAACGAGTTCTCCACGCGCGACGGCTGCGGCCAAGGCCTGGATCACGCGCCTCCGCTTGGGAAGGATGCCAAGTCCATCGAGATCGGCACGAGCCAGCGTCGCGGCTCCGGGGAAGGTCAGTGTCGGGCCGCCGGCATCCAGGCCGTCGCTGCCAAAATCGGCCAAAAGTTTCCCCTGACGCTCGGCCAGCCGCCGGGCGAGCGTCGTCGCGCCGCGCACACTGATCTGCTGGCCCAGCACCGCGCGCACAGCGATCTCGAATGGATCCCATGCGCCCGGCACCCGGACGCCCGGACGGCGCTTGATCAACCGGCGCAAGACGGGCGATCGAGCAAGCTGCGAATCGATCGCGGCGGGATCGGCACGCAGATCGAACAGGCGCCGGGCGCGCGCGGCGATGTCCTGCAGCTGCGACGCGAGCGACGGCGAGACCTCGATCTCAAGGTAATCGCCGGCCGACTTGAGGCGCCGCGCGGTTGTGCCTGCCGGGATTCGAACTTCGATCAGGCCTGAGGCCCCATCCGGATAGTTCACTGCGCGGCGGTATCGGCCGTCTCGGACTTCCTCGAGGCCGGGGATAGCTCGCGCCCCAAGGAACCCGAGCAACGCCTCCCAATCGAGCGGAGGACGATACGCAAGCCGGAGCACGATCCCCGCGTCCGTTGATCCCGCGCGCGAGGGCTTGCCCGCGCGCCGTGAATTCTTCTTGCCTCGCGTGTCGCCCGAGCGCCGCAGTTCGCCCGGAGTGCGGTGATACGTTTTCGAGAACGCCGCATTGAAACGCCGGACGCTCCCGAACCCGGCGGTGAAAGCGATGCGGGCAATCGGCAAATCGGTCTCGTCGATCAGACGCTTGGCGAACTGCACGCGCCGCGTTTGCGCCACGGCCAACGGCGTCGTCCCGAGATGCTCGACAAAAAGCCGGCGCAGATGACGCCCGCCGACGCCGAGCCGATCCGCAAGATCCTCGACGCCACATCCCCCGACGTCGAATCGCTCGCCGCCGCCATCCGGGCCACCTGCATCCAACGCACCCTCATTGATCAACCGCAACGCACGCGAAACGGTTGCGCCCGTGCCGAGCCAGGCCGGAGTCCCCGGCGAGGCCTCGGGGCGGCAGCGCAGGCACGGCCGAAACCCCGCGGCCTCCGCGGACGAGGCGCACGCGAAGAACTCAACGTTGACCGCCTTGGGCGTTCGCGCCGGGCAGACCGGACGGCAATAGATCCATGTGGTCCGAACACCAGTAAAAAACTTGCCGTCGAACCGGGCATCCCGGCTCGCCAACGCGCGATAACAGAC
>JAJFLK010000007.1 GCA_021772735.1 Candidatus Sumerlaeota bacterium
TGGACGTATCGCCATCAGGGTTCGCGGCCAGAGCCTCGGCCAGAGTTGCCTGAAGCGTGTAAACGCCGTTGCCTGTTCCGCCCGAGAAATCGATCGAGTAAAAGCCCAGCGCACTGGTGTTGCTTTCGTCCATCGAGATGACTTCGCCAGCCGCGTTAACGCCGATGGCACGCGGGTCGAAGTCCGGGACGCCGATCGCTGTGTCGAGCTCGGCCGACGTCAGCTGCAAAGCAACCGTGGCGCTTGAAAAGTCCACAGACTGGGCTTGGGCGGCAAAGGGCATAAATGCCACTGCCGCGACCGAAAGGCCACCCAAGAGAGTTCCAAATTTTTTCGTGATTTTCATCAGATAAACTTCCCTTTCGAAGTTGATCGCTGGGTGCAGACTCGCTTTTTGCGAGCCGCTACCCTCGGCGTCCGGCTTTGTGAGGTGACGGGTCTTCACAGTGCTCTCGCACTGATCCGCTCTCGCCTCTCTCATTGTAATAACCAGTCCGCCTGCCGCGCCCTCTAATTGTTCGGCGCCCTGTCATCGGGCTCCACAAAGGCTTGCGGCGTAACAGCATGTTTGGTGTAAGTCGTATCCCTCCTTTCTTATCCCAAGTTCTGTTGATCCGACCGCAGTCAAATGAGCCCGAGTGGTCGGCCGGCAACGCGGCAAAAACGCCTAACTCCCTCAAACACATGGAGGATCGCGCCTTGCTCGAACGAAGCCGTGCCGAAATACTACACGGCCCAGCGAGCTTGTCCAGCACAAAAGATCACTTTTTTTGCCCCCGGTGGTGCGTGAACCTGATCCTATTCACAGGATAGCTCATCGGACAGAACCGTCCACACTTAAATGGAGAAATCTCGTCCTCATGCCGAATTCCACGCTTTGCGCGGTCCGCACCCGAATTCGAAATTTTGGACTTGATATCGCGCGGCGTTGGGCCCAATATAATGGGCTAGATTAGCGCAGGTATGAGGCTTGATTGTCCTATCGAAACAAATCGAATCCCCGGCATCGGCGAAGCCTAAGCGGCTAAGTCGATTAAAATCAACGCCATCAATCGAACATTGGCCTGCCTCCTCATGGCAGGCCTTCGCGTACCAAAAATGCCATAACTCAATTAGTATCAACTCTTTTAGAACAGAACGAAAGCGAGGACGGATATGACGCAAACCGAGACCAAAACCTTGGACGAATCGAAAACGAAAGACACGCCAGAGACCAAAGAGCTGACAGAGGACTTTATCCGGTCTCTACCGAAGACCGACTTGCACGTCCACCTGGATGGCTCGCTTCGAATACCCACCATGCTGGAGATGGCCGATGAGCAAAAGGTGAAGCTGCCCGCCGAAGACCCGGACAAGCTCAAGGCATTCCTGGTTCCGACGCGCGAAGAATGCACATCGCTCGTGGAGTACCTAAAGGCTTTTGATACAACGCTCTCCGTGCTCCAGAAAGCCTCGGCCCTGGAGCGAGCAGCCTACGAGCTGGCCGAGGATTGCTATCGGGAGAACATCCGCTACTTCGAAGTTCGGTTCTCCCCGATCCTGCACCAGAAGGAAGGGCTCTCCCTGGCGGCGATCGTCCAATCCGTCGTCGATGGGCTTGAGCGCGCAGGCGAGGAATTCGGGATCATGTCCGGCGTGATTATCTGCGGCATCCGCAGCATGGACCCCGAAATCTCGATCCGGCTGGCTGAGCTGACGATCGCTTTCAAGGATAAGGGCGTGGTCGCCTTCGACCTTGCCGGAGGCGAAGAAGACAATCCGGCCAAGAGCCACCGCGAGGCCTTTTATCGGATTCTGAACAACAATATTAACTGCACGATCCACGCCGGTGAGGCATACGGGCCCGAGTCCATCCACCAGGCCATCCATTACTGCGGCGCTCACAGAATCGGCCACGGGGCCCGGCTGCGTGAGGACGGCAACCTTCTCAACTATGTCAACGACCACCGGATTCCGATCGAATGCTGCATCACGAGCAATCTCCAGACTCACGCCATCGACAGCTTCGAGAGTCATCCGATCCGGGATTACTATGATTATGGACTGCGCGTGACGGTCAACACGGACAATCGGCTGATCTCGGACACGACGGTCACCCGGGAGCTGAAGATCTGCGTGGATCATCTCGGATTCGGCGCCGAGGGCCTCCGCCACCTGATCGTCCACGGGTTCAAGAGCGCGTTCCTGCCTTACCACACGAAATCGCGACTGCTCAAATCGATCTCGCGCGAACTAGTGGAGAAATTCGGCGGGCCCGCTTCGTTCCATTAATGGATGCTCGGGCCCATTGCCGCTGAGACCAGACTCGCCAACGGCGCGAGCGATCCGAGGGACGCGTGCGGAGCTCCGATGAGCATTCCGACCGATTTGTGACCTTCGGAGCTGGATATTGCGTTAGGATTTTGTTAGAAAAGCTCGTTCATATCCGAAGCTGGCTCACTCCAGAAAACTTCTTGAGGCGCGGCTGCTTTACAAAAATTTAACAGAAAAAAGGATACCTCATCATGCTTAGAATGGGACTTTCAATAATAGTCATCGTGGTCATGGCGGCAGCCGCGCCGCGCCAGGCCTCTGCCTGGGGCTGGAACGGACATCGCATTGTCGGCGAAATTGCCTGGCAGCGCCTCAGCGATGAAGCGCGTGCCGCCGTGCAGGATCTCCTCGGCGAGCAGAGCATGGCGGAATCTTCGCTCTGGGCGGACGAAGTCAAGCGAGATCCAAAGTACTCGGCGACGAGTCCGATGCACTATATCAACATCCCAATGGGCGAAACCGAAGTGGTGATGGAACGCGACTGCGTCGAGCGCGGCTGCGTCGTCCAGGCCATTAATGATTACACGGCCGTCGCGCGTGATGCTTCGGCATCGCGCGAGGATCGGATCGATGCCCTCAAGTTTATCGTCCATTTCATCGGCGACGTTCATCAGCCTCTGCACGCCTCTTATGCAGAAGACCGCGGCGGCAATGACGTGCAGGTGACATTCTTTGGCAAGGATTACAACCTGCATGGGCTGTGGGATTACGGCATGCTCGACAAAACGGAAATCGAGTGGATCGACGAGGCGAAAGCCTTAAATGAAGCAATCACCGAGGAGCAGGTTTCCGAGTGGGTTTCGGTATCCGCCCCGGTTGACTGGGCCAGCGAATCTTTTACGATCGCGCGCACCAACGCCTACGCCCTGCCCGAGGATCATGCCCTAGCCCAAGAGTATTACGACGCCAACCTGCCGATCGCCCGCGAGCGTATATCAATCGCCGGCGTCAGGCTCGCAGCGTGGCTCAACGATATTTACAAGAGCTCGGAATGAAAACTCGGGGCTCATCCGCAACAGGATCAGGATGGCAAGCCGAGTAAATCCACTTTAGTAATCAAAGGCGGCCCCGCGAGGGTCGCCTTTCTTTTTGGCAGCGATCCATCGCCGCCCCCGGAGCCTAGGGATATAGCGTCCACGAGCGGCGGGCCTGCGCACTGCGCGCCGTGGAGCGCGCGGGCGTGACGGATTGGAACGATTCGCCGATGCGAATCTCATCGATCTGCGCCCGGCCAAAAGCGTCGCTCTGCCGCAGGGAGAACCGCCCGACGCCGGTACCATCAATGTCGTCTCCCGAAGCGAAATCAGCCGCTGCCGGGGACACGGGTTCGGCCTCGCCTGGGACGGGGTCGATAAAGAGCGAAGCACGATCCGGACCTGCAGTGTCCATTGTCAGCTTGAGGACAAGCAGGCGGGTTTCGACCAGCGGGAATGTTTCGAGCGAATAATTTCCGCCGCTGTCGGCTTCGGAGTAAGACACGCCAAATTGAACGCCGCCGGCGCCATCGGAACGCATGTGAAAACGTCCGCGGAACTCCCCGCCGGCGCCACCTTGATGGAAGTGCGCAAAATACACAGGCAACTCCGGTGCGATTAACGGGGCGAGAAGCAGCGAGACGTAGACGGACTTCTCCCCTCCGGCGCCAGGCGTCACGGCCGGGAATGATCGCCCGACATCCTCAGTCTCCAGGCCGGTATGCTCGACTCGATTACCGACCGGAGCGGAAAGGCCGACGCCGTACAACGATCCGAAATCGAGGATATTGTATTCGCCCGCGCCGCCCGCATTCGTCGTCCAGTTCGCGGCCTCCAGCGTCAAAGAGCCCGGGTTCATATCGAACGGTTCATAGAATATGAGCTGGGGCACGGGAGTTGGCGTTGGTGTTGGCGTTGGTGTTGGTGTCGGCGTTGGTGTTGGTGTTGGTGTTGGTGTGGGTGTGGGCGTTGGCGTTGGCGTTGGTGTCGGCGTTGGCGTTGGTGTTGGTGTAGACGCCCCCCCGTTCGACGCGCCAGGCGTCGGAGCTTGCGCAACGAAGGCCGTCGTGATCCGCAACCCGCCGGCGCCGTCTGGGAGACGGGCGAGTGCATCAACCGTAGAGCCTCCAGGCCCGCCCGAATCGTCGACCTGCGCCTGACCGCCCTTCAAGAGCGCGAGCAACTCAAAATCCTCCGGGTCGTTGGATCCATAGACCAGGGCATCGACCAAAAGCGCGGTGGGAGGCAGCGAGCCCACGGAATTGAACGGCGAGGCGAAGGCCGATGGTGAAGTCTCGGCAAAGAGGGCCACGGCGTCCGCACCGTTCTGGAGGGACACCGGCAAAACAATATCAGGCGATAACCCGGAGCTTCCCACGAGGAAGAATCCGCCCGGCGGGATCGAAAAGCCGCTCAGGTCAATCACGGAGTACACGCTGTCGCCCGTGCCGTTGTAAAGGGCGAGCACATAACCGTCGAGACCGATCGGAGTGAGCGCATCTCGGTTAAATAACTCGATGAATTCAGAGGACTCGGCGCCGCCCGTAAAGGCGTCGAGTTCATTGATGATGACCGAAGGTTCCGGAGTCGGTGTCGGCGTGGGTGCCGAAGAAAATGCGGCTGATGCAGATGACGAGGGCTCGGGCCGGCGGGCCGGCGCATTTTGAGCGAAGGCTACGCCCAGCGGACATGCCATCGCCGTTAACACAATGATCCCGATACGTGCGTTCATACTGTTCTCTAATCTCTGAGCCAAGGCACGGTAACCCATCCTAAAGACGAAAAGAAACAGTATAATCCGGGCGGGCCCAATCGCCGCCCAGCATGGTCAGGAAGTTTTAAAACTTGAGTTGAAACAGCGCAATCCGGGCCGGCCCAATCAGCGCCCGGGATAGAGTTCCGCGTCAGACCGCCGTCTCGACGTGATCGACAATGCCGACGATGACCGAACGAACCGGGCCCGATGGATCACCTAAGATCTGCCGCGCGCCGTTGCCCTCGTCCAGAACCAGGACCGGCTGGCCGGGGCCGGCGCCGACGGTGTCGATGGCGATGACGTATCCGCCGGTCGGCTCACCGTGCTCGTCGGTGCGATCGACGACGAGCAACCGGTGCCCGTCGAAGTAGGGGTGATTAATGGTCGAGAAAATTTGTCCGCGAACGGTGCCGAGAAACATCGCCTTCTACCCTGCCCCGTCTTCGAGATTTACGCCGTCCACGATGCCGATGATCGTGTGATCGATCGGAACGAACGTGGTGTCCAGCGCCATGGCGGCTTCGCGCCCGCCCTCGTAATAGATCAACTCGCCGATGCGGGCCATCTTGGTCGAATCCGCCGCGACTAGCGGCTTGCCTTTGTCCGCGCCGTTCTTATCGAGCGGCTGGACCCAATGCATGGGCACGCCCTGGAGCCCTTCATAGGCGACGCAACAGACGACTCGACCGATCACCTTTCCCAAAAGCATCAGAGGTGTTCCCCTTTCAGGTCCAGCGCCTCGGAAAGATTAAACTGGGTCGTCATCGTGATCTGGCCGGACAGGCCCCAGTGCGGCGCCGGAATGATCTTCGTCGTGAATTCGCTCTTCTTCGCCTCGAGAATGGCTGTTGCAGCGTCGACGGCCACTTCAATCTCATGCAGGTCGCCTTCTATAATACCAACGCCCTTGCCGTGCAGATGCTGATCCGCGAGGCGGATCTCAACCAAACGCACGCCCGTCGCTTTTAATGCGGCTTCGGCCGCACGGATGATAGCGGAGACGGTCGTGGTTTGGAATATCGCGACCGCATCGCCCGTGGTCTTGCGTCGCGTGTCGAAAATCCCGGCATACAGCTCGCCGTGAACGTCGGGCAGGAAGATCGAATCGATCACGCTCCGGCCGCCGTGGAAAATCCCCTCGGTGAACGATTCATCGACCGAGGCCGTCGAACCCCCGATAAGCGTCAGGTAACGGCCGCGGCTGACTGTGCCGCAGCGGACGAATGAAACCGGCGCCTTCTTCAGCATGGCGTCTGTTGCGTGCATGCCGGTCGCGATGTCGTCGAATTCAGTCGCGGCGATCGCGGGGAACTTCTTCATCACACGATCCTGAAGTGATCGACGAGGACGCAACGACGCAGGCGCGTGAAGCTGAACGGCGTCGTCATCCCCTCGCCTGTCGGACTCGCGATGGTGAACGATGTCGGGCCCTCGCCGCCGTATCCCAGCCCCGCCTGGGAGCGCCCGTTTTTCACAAAAATACTGCAATCGATCAGACGCGCCATGCGGCTCAGGTTGTCGATGTTCTTCGAATGCATCGTCGCCGTATGACGGCAGCCGCCTTCCATTTGCACCGCGATGTCGATGGCATGATCCGCGTTCGGCACGCGGCAGACCGGCATGATCGGCATCATCTGCTCGGTCCAAAGCATGGGATGATCCTCGGGGACTTCGATCACCCCGCTGCGGATCGAATCGGGCAACGTAATACCCATTTTACCGAGGATGAAATTGGCATTCTTGCCGATCAGGTCGCGATTGATCGTGGCATGCCCACGCGGCCCGGCCATCTTCTTGAACATCACGCGTTCGAGCTCTTCCAGTTTACTTTTGGGGATGATATACCCGCCGGCGGCTTCCATCGCTTTGAGCAGATCGTCGCACACCGATGCCACGCACACGGTTTCTTTTTCGTCCGTGCAGATGACATTATTATCGAACGAACTGCCCATCACGATATCGTGACCCGCCTGCGCGATGTCGGCCGATTCATCCACGACGGCCGGCGGATTGCCGGGCCCGGCCGTGATGGCGCGCTTGCCGCTCTTCATGGCCTCGATGACCACGCCGCCGCCGCCGGTCACGACGACAAGATTGATCAACTGATGACGCATCAATTCCTGCGCCGTTTCGATAGTGGGAGTCGAGATGCAAGTGATGACGTTCTTGGGCCCGCCGGCGGCCTGAATCGTCTTGTTGATCATGACGATGTTCTGCGCCGAGACATTGCGCGCGCCGGGATGCACGTTAAAGACGACTGTGTTGCCTCCGGAAATCATCGAGATTGTGTTGTTGATGATCGTCGAAGTCGGGTTTGTCGTCGGCGTGATCGCGCCGATCAGGCCCCACGGGGCCCGTTCCATCAGCGTCAGGCCGTGGCTGCCGGTCATCGCCGCAGGCACCAACTCTTCAGGGCCCGGCGTCTTGGTCGCGACAAGGATGTTTTTCTCGCGTTTGTCTTCCCAACGCCCCAGGCCCGTCTCCGAATGCGCGGCCTTGCCAAGAAGCTCCGCGTTCTCAAGCATGACGCGGCGCACTTCATTCACGATCCCAATGCGCTTATCGAGAGGGATCGCGACCCACGCCGGATGCGCCGCCTTCGCGGCCATCGCTGCTTCATTGACCGTCGCGAAGACGCCCATGCCGCGCTCATCGGCCGAAGGTGAGCCTTGTCTGCCCGGAGCCGCCGCCTCGCTCGGGGTTGATCCGCCGATGCTGGCGGCGATGCGCTGCGCGATGGAATCGATTTCGTGTGTTGATAGTCTCGACATAAGATACCCCTGCCCGGCACTCGTTCGGCCCGCCGTCAATTCGGCGCCGCCCGCTGCCCGTCACGTTCCCGAATAAACCTAATCGGCCCCGCCCGCACGGCTTGAGTTCCGCGCTCGGCCCCGGTGGCCGGCTCGGCCGGTCGGCTAAGCCGCCTCAATCGGACTTCTTGTATTTGACCTGCCCGTCGATATCCCAGCTATCGACGATCGCCATAACCACTGCATCACAGGGACGATTATTCGTCGCCACCGTCTGGCGCGCGGAACTGCCGGCCGCCACAAGGACGATCTCCTCGACACCCGC
>JAJFLK010000061.1 GCA_021772735.1 Candidatus Sumerlaeota bacterium
CCCTGGATGGCGGGCGTCGTCATGCCGGGATACATCATCGTCGGGCTGATGGGGATTCCGTATTTCGACGCGAACAAGAAGGGCAACGGATACTACACGTGGGAAGAACGCAAGTATGCGCAGGGCCTATTTCTGTTCGGCTTTCTTATCCTGTGGGTCGTGTTGATTATCCTGGGAACGATCATGCGCGGGCCGGGCTGGAACTTTTTCGGACCCTTCCAATTTTGGGACACTCATAAGGTCGAGGCGCTGACGAGCGTGAACCTTTCGGAATGGGTCGTGACGAACTTGCCCGGAATGGGATGGATGCGACCAACGACGCCCTGGTTCATACGCGAGTGGCCCGGATTCCTTTTTTGCGGTCTGTTTTTCATAGGGATACCTGCGGCCGGATGGTTCGGACTGAAGAAGCTGGCCGCCGAGTACGGACCGCTGCGATACATCATCGCCAGCCACATGGTGCTGATGATGATGCTATTGCCCGTGAAGATGTATATGCGGTGGATTCTGAACCTCAAATATATCGTTTGGATACCGGAACTGGGGATCAACCTCTAGGGCGTGGAGCCCCGAAGCCGCCGGCGGAATCGAAGCGATCCGCCGGGGCATCATGACGAAAGACGATAACTAAGCGCACACCGGCGCCAGTCGTCCCGGCCCCAGCGGCAGGACGGCAGCGCGGTCTGCGAGGCCGGCGGAGGCCACGATGGTGAAGAAAAGCGGATTCCTGACTCGTCAGGTGCAGTTCAATATCTGGTCAACGCTGCTGGCGATCTCCGGCTTGTTGGCGATTTACAAAGATTCGTTCCCTAAATGGAAGGAATTTCAGGTCGAATCGCGCAAGATGGCGCTCGAACTCGCCCAGGATGAACTGGCCGATGAGAACTCGCGGATCGAACTTTTATATTCGGACAAGCTTGTCGAATTCGACCGACGTATCGGCGAGCTGAGCGACGAGACTCGGAGCCTGAACCATCAAAGCCTGATCGACGCCAAGATCGACGAAATCGCCGACCTTGCGCATGCCGAGTATGAGGCCGGCCAGGAAGTTTCCTTCGCGAAGAGTCAGCTCGGTGCCTGGCGCTCTACCTACGAACACGCCAAGAACGATGAATACGCCCGCGAAAGCGATGTAGAGAAAGCTCGGAGAAAATACGAACACTTCTTCGCGAAAGTGCAGGAGCTGAACCCTCCAGCGGATGAAGCCTTCGCGAATCTCAAGACGGCCAAGGCCGAACTGAAGGAAATGGAAAAGGGCCCGGCCGACCTCGTCCGCGACCGCGAGAAAATATACTCGGAGTTCCAGACCTGGAAAGACACAGTCGAGGATATCCACCCTTCGGACATTATGCGATTCGCGGCGTCGAGCATTCGCGATATCCCGCTGCTCGATTTCATTGATCCCAAGTACGACCTCAAGCAAATCGTTCTCTACGATTATCCCGATATCACCGGATCGGAGAAGGTCGACCGATGCACGACCTGCCATGTCGGCGTGGAGAACCCGCAGTTCGACAGCGATAAAGTCCCGACGGTCTTCCGCACGCACCCCAAACTCGATCTGTATGTCGGGCCCGATTCGCCGCATCCGGTTCAAAAATTCGGCTGCACGACCTGCCACCGCGGCCGCGGATACGGGACGACGTTCTCGCTGGCCGCGCATTCGCCCGACAACGAAGAGCAGGCCAAGGAATGGAAGAAGAAATACGATTGGAAGGCCATGCATCATTGGGATTACCCGATGATGCCGAAGAGCAACATGGAGGCCATGTGCTTCGACTGTCACAAGCAGACAGGGGGCTATGAACTTTCGATGGCCCGGCAAGTCTTCGAAGGCCGTGAGATCTATGAGCGGCGCGGCTGCCACGGCTGCCACAAGATCGAAGGCGTCAGCAACGACATGAACAAGGTCGGGCCTTCGCTGCGCCATCTCGCCCAGAAGCTCGACCCCGAGTGGGTGCCGAAATGGATCGCCGGGCCGCGGAACTTCTATTCGGACACCGCGATGCCGCATCCCTTCGGTCACGCCTACCCGAGCGAGACCGCGCACTCTGAATATCTTGAGCACACTGTGCACGAACTTGGCGAAGATCCGTTCGTCGAAGAGCGCGAAGCGATGGTCAAAGACGAAGCCGTCATGATCGAGGCGGTTTCGGCGTATCTCTTTGAAAACCACACCGACATCGACCTGCCCGATCCGCCCGAGGCGTCGGGCGATCCCGAACGCGGCAAGGCCATCGTCGCCGTTCACAACTGCCTCGGCTGCCACAAGGTCGATCAGTTCGATGCTCCGGGGCAGGGTTATGGCCCGGACATCTCAAAGATCGGCACGAAAACCAATCGCCGGTGGCTCTTCAACTGGCTGCGGAACCCGAAGCGATATTGGCCGGACGGCAAGATGCCCGACCCGCGCCTGACCGACGAGGAAGCCAACGACGTTACGGCCTGGCTGATGACGCTCAAGGACGAGGAGTTCATGGCGAAGTCCTGGGTGCCCGAGGCGAGCGATGAGATGGTCTCCGAGGTCGCCGTGAAGTTCCTCCGGGCGAAGATGCCCGAAGACAGCGCCGTCGCGCAGGTCGCCGAGATGACCCGAGATGAGCGCCTGCTCTCGATCGGCAAGGAAGCCGTTTATCGCAACGGCTGCTTCGGCTGTCATGAGATCGCCGGGTTCGAAACCATGGGGCCGATCGGGACAGCGCTCTTCGGCGAGGGCTCCAAGGAAATCGAGCTGTTCGATTTCGGCGTTCACAAATTCGTTCACATCCCCCACTCGCGCCACGATTGGATCAATCAGAAAGTTCGCCAGCCCAAGGTTTTCTTTCTCGGAAAGGTCATCAGTCCCTACGAGCAGGAACTGCGGATGCCTTGGTTCGGTTTCTCCGACGAGGAAGCCGATAAGATCACGACGTTCGTTATGGCGCAGACGGGCAAGAAAATCCCGCCCGAGTATCGTTACGAGCCGACCGGACGCGCGGCAGTCATCGCCAAGGGGCGCAAAATCATCGAGCGAAAGAACTGCACCGGCTGCCACAAGCTGGGCAACGGCGTGCAGTATGCCGAAGTCGGGGAATTCGATTTCAGACAGGAACTGGTCTGGGTGGATGAGGCGGTCTACGCGAAGCACGATGTCAATCTGCCCGAAGGTCAGATCACCGAAATCGTACAGACGAGCAAACCCGGCGAACAGGATCAGGCTATCCTGGCCGCCGAGGAATGGGTCGATGGCGCCATCATATTTGGCGAAGACGATTACTTCGGCATGGATGAGGTCTTTGGCCCTGATCCGGTCGAACTGACGATCGGCCAGAGCGGCGACATCCACATCCCTCTGCGGCGGCCCGAACATCTGAAGGTCTATGGCGTCGGCGAGGGTTATATTGGCCAGTTCTACGAAGAGGCCGCCCTGGCGCCGCCGATCGTCCGCCGCAACGGCGCGAAGACGCGCCCCGAGTGGTTTTTCAATTTCCTCAAGAACATCACCGAGGTCCGAAATCACATTCAGGTCCGCATGCCGCAGTGGGAATGGACCGATGAGGAAGCCTCTGCGGTCGTCGCGTATTTCGCGGCACTGGCCGACGATCCTTTCCCATACGAAACCGAGGATGTCGAGCCGCTGGGCGATATCCACCGCGCCACTTCGGAGGACCTCTTTGGCCTGCCCGGCACCGAGCGATACCTAACCAGCCTCCAGTGTTTCAGCTGCCACCCGGCCGGCGATCTCAAGCCGACCAGCCCCAAATCGAATTGGGGTCCGGATCTCTATCTGACCCGCGACCGCCTCCAGGTCGAGTTCGTCAGATCTTGGCTGAAATACCCCTCGGCCTGGTCCCCCGGAACACGCATGCCGGCCTTCTTTTTTGACCGCGAAGGGCGGGATCTGGATGAGGTTCCGCCACCGACGCCGGCCGTCGGCGAGAT
>JAJFLK010000062.1 GCA_021772735.1 Candidatus Sumerlaeota bacterium
TCGCGTAACGCAGTGGGCCCGCGAGGCCGGCTGGACCCACGACGGACGCCGGACCGCCCTGATAGGCCAAGGCGACCTGGGTTCCGGCAACATATATCGACGCACCGCCTATAACGTTGCTGTCGATGACCTCGACACTCCACGCCTGATCGCTCGGTGCCATACGGGCATACTTCTGGATCCCCGCAGGATCCTGCCACGCGACATGTGCCGTCCCATTATCCGCGACATCGAGCGCAATTTGCGGCGACTCGGTGAGTTGCCGAATCGGCAAGCTGGTGACAAATTCATCGACGACAGGTTCACCGATCCACCGTATGACGCTGCCATCTTGTTCATCTATCTGGGCGCGAGCGTAGCCGACAGAATCGTCCTGCCCGGAGAAGGCGACGCTGGGCACGGGGCCGTTCGGCCCCTGAGAGATGGCCAAAGAGATGGCGGTAAGATCCGGGCGGGTCGATCCGACGTTCGTGGTGTTTCCCCAGATGCCGCCGCGGCGGGTGATGTGGTTGACGAGGTTCGACCCGATGTTATTCACGACCCGGTAGGCAATGTGAATAACGTCCTCGCCTGCATCGTCAGCTATCCGGATGGAGCTGGCTTGGCCGAACTCGAGGCTGTTGTCCGGAATGAGAAAGCGATCCCAGAAGCCGGGTCCGCCAGCGGAAACGGCGAGGTATCCCCGCCTGCTCGTGAGATCGTAGTAACTGATATGCGCGCGGTCCTGCCTGTCCAGAGCGATGGAGCTGAGGAAGCCGGTCTGGCGTGTTGGGTCGACTTCATCGAAGATCCAACCGATGCCATCGAACCGGGCGTAGATGATCGCCCGTCTGAAGCCATCGAAGTATGAGACGTGAGGGTGGCCGAGGCTATCGACCGCGATGTCATGCCGGGTGCCCTGATTTCCGAACGAAACAAGAAACTGGTCGCGCCAACTGGGGTCCGTCGGACCGATGGGATTCGGCTCCGCGCCCGTGACGCCGTCGATGATATAGGCGCGGCCTTCGTCCATGAAAATACCGACACCCGGGCCCTCGCCGGGCGCGCCGACGATGAAGTCCATGTTTCCGTCGCCGGTAAGGTCGTCGACCGCTGCGACAGAGTTGCCGAATCGGCCAAGTTCGTTGGCGGGGACCATGACGAACGGGTCCCTGCGCGGGGACTCGAAGGAATCGATAGCTCGTGACGTGCCTCCATCAATGAGGCTGACGGCGCCCGACGTGTCGAGGCCTGTGCCCAGAACTCTGAAGGGTTCGGCGACGAGGAGCTCGGGAAATCCATCACCGGTGATATCGGACCCGTAAGCAATCGCGTTACCGAAACGCCTTGGATCCATGTTGTCCACGAGGCCGAATCCGGAAGTGGCGATGTTGGGGATTTGTCGTGCGTTCCCATTTTCCAGGATAATCTGTATGGCGTTGATCTGATTGATTCCCGGAATGCCTGCGGCGTAGAAATTCGCGGTCGCACCCATGGCGAAGCCCAAGTTCGCGCCTTCATTGAATTCGGGCAGCCTGAAGCCTCCCATCGAAACGCCATCCAAAAACCGGAACGAATAGACTTCTCCGGCACGCGCGGCGCCCTCCACTTCTTCACCGGGCGCACCGACGGCGTAGAACGCAAACGCCAGGCCAAAAGTATTGGGAACGAAAGCCACGGATGTGCCGAAGTTGCCGCTCATCGAGGGGTTATCGGAGGCGAGAGTACGGATGAGCGTGCCATCGCTACCGGAGAAGACATAGGCGCGTCCCGCGCCGAGCGGGTTGAGGATCTCGCGCGGGGCGCCGACCATGAAATCGCCCGCGCCGTCGCCATCGATGTCCTCGAAGGCATCAAGGGCTGAGCCGAATCCGCCACCAGTAATCGGATTGGGCGAGACCAGGGTATAGATACGCAGGCCTGTCGCGCCGGAGAAGACGTGCACCCGGCCGGATTCCGAATCATTGGCGCCCTCGCGAGGAGCGCCGATGATGATGTCGCCGGCGCCGTCGTCGTCAAGATCCGGCGACCCCGCCACTGCGCGACCGAAGTTGCCGAAGGGCGCTTCCTCGGGGGTATCGAGCGTGTGTAGGGCGAAGCTTGGGAAATCGCTGGTGAAAACATAGGCCCGGCCGGGAAACCGAAAGGGGACGCGCCGGCCTTGGGGATCTTCCTGGGGCGCGCCAACGACAAAATCGCCGCGGTCATCGCCGTTGATGTCGGGGACGCCATCGACCGCCGCGCCAAACATGCCGAATTCCTGGGGATTGTCGCTCTGGATCTCGGCGGCAGCCGCGTGAGACGACGCTCCCGCGATCATCACCAAGACGGCGTTAATTAGTCTGCCAGATCGGCTCGTGTAATTGATCCGAGATAACATTCTGCGCGCAGCCCTTCGGGCCCGGCTTGTGTCTAGTTGAGGCAATCTTGGGCTTTAGGAAGACGATCGATCAAGACCTTTCTCAAATACGGCGTAGTCTCGTTGACGTCGCAAGGTAGCGTGAGACTGTAAGTCGTCAATTCAAGTGTGCCAGGGGGAGCCAAACTCTTCTAGCCGGAGCTAACCTGGTTCTGATTAGTTAAGACGGCACACCCCCCGTAACGGGAGGATATCGGCGCAGTAACGCTGCATGCCGCGGCGAGTAACATCTTAAATCATTGGAATTATGGGTCTTGCGCAACGGACTGAGTGTCCGTAGATGCGCGACGCGGCCGCAATTTGAACGTCCTGGCACCGCCGTCCGGACAGGTCAAACGGCTAGGTGCAAAGAACCTGAAATTGTAGATCATTATAATATCCTTGACAACGGATATAGCTGAAACGTATAAAGATGAACATGGATAATACGAAACGGTTCCCAGTGACGGTAATGCTCTCCGAAGAGGACTTCGGTCGACTCACGCAGATCTGCAAAGAGCGCGGCCAGAGCCGCGCGGACTTTCTGCGTGGAGCAATCGGCGTCCACGAGCAGGTTCCCGTCATCAAGACCCGCCCGCTATCCGGTGCCTGTCTGGAAAGACATCTGGCTCGTCTGGAGCGAGAAAAAGTGCAGGAAGCCCGAAACCGAAGGCGGAGAGCCCCGAGGTGAGTGGCAATGCCAAAGATCAAGCAAATGCGCGTCGGAAAAGTTTTCGTCAAAGAAGCTTCATCCGGCAGGTGGAGGGCCAGCTGGACCGATCCGCTGACGAAGCGTCACATCAGGCGCATGTTGCCTTGCTCGTCCCACACCGAGGCCCGGCTCCAGGCCGAGGACATCAATGCAAACCTCGCCCAAGGAATGGGCTTTGCCGGTCGTCAGCGCGGAGTCAGCGGACATGAGGTCCACGAAGCGGTTCTCGAAGCCGTGAAGCATTCGAACGCCAATGAACGGACGCGAAAAGACTATCTCGGCCGCTTCAACGCCTTCGCCGACTATCTAAACCGGTTCGCCAAAGGCATCGTCGGCTGGGGCGATGTAAGCGCGGGTATCATCGAGAACTACGTCCAGCACTGCCGCGAGGAGGGCGTCGCGCACGATACGCTGCGGATGAGGATATTCGTCTTACGCATGACATCGGACTACATGTCGCGCTCGTATCCTGATCTCTACCGGCACATCACGACTTCGATCATGTTGAAGAGAACCGATCCTCCCAAGGCCGAACTCGAACGGAGTGAATCCATTTTGAAGCCCGAGCAGTTTCGTGTGTTGCTCGTCTACTTACGCGAGCACGAACCGATGGTCTACGTCTGGGCCTGCCTGCAGGGCCTTTGTGGTCTGCGTCAACTCGAGGCGGGATATCTGCGTGAGCGCGACTTTGATCCCGAGGCGAGCACCGTGTGTATCACCGAAAACTCTGCTCACAAGCCGAAGAACCGGCCAAGCCACCGAACGATCCCGGTTTGCCGGACTGCGGCCGAAGCGATTGGCGATTGGATTAGCTGCCTGAAGGTCCGTCACGCCGAGGGCTTCCTTTTCGCGCCGGCCAATCCCTCGGGCGGCCGGCATAGTAAATCCAAGGAAGCGCGCGCGGGAGTCTTCACGCGCCATACGATCAGCCATGAGTGGCGCCGCGCCCTTGATGCAGCTCGCGCCGATAGCATCGAGCTTCCCGGGGCGTTCGTCCCGCGAAAGCTGCGGGCCTCGTTCGTCACGGCCATGCGGACGGCAGACGCAGACTTCGGCCTTCTACAGGCCTACATCGGTCACGCCCCCAGTTCTGTCCTGCAGGCACATTACGACCATCTCGATCTGGAACGCTTCCGGCGGGTCAGTGATCTGGCCCAAACGCTATTCGATGGACGCAGTCCCACATCCGAGAAGGACAGCACACAACCGGCGAAACAAGAGCTCGTTCGTCATGGCGCATTGTCGTAAATTGCGATCGTTTGTCTTCAATTCGGGGGCTCTCAACGCTGGCGGACGGTCGCTCTCGCGAGTTCGAATCGACCGCGCAAAGTGGGGAGCGTTTTTTTTCGGCCGATGAGTCCTGCATTTGGTTGGGATTATCCGGAACGGGGACGGATTTTTGAGCGAAAAAAGTGATG
>JAJFLK010000063.1 GCA_021772735.1 Candidatus Sumerlaeota bacterium
GGGTCCGACATTTCGAATTCATCAGAACGAATGCAGAACTGATAGACGATGTCCTCGCCGACTCGATTCGCCAGCGTGAATTCGCCCATCTCCCCGAAGCGTTGGGCGTGTTCGTGTGCGTCGGCGATCTGACTCATCGTGGCCGCGATCGGGCCTCCGGGATAATCGACGCTGTGGACGGCGTCGAACCGACCCATGGCTTCAATCAGGCAGGCCTGACTCTTCGCCGAGGCGGCCAGCTGATTCTTCACGCGGTCGATCTCAGCACGGTAGAGAAGCGTGACGGCTGTCACGATCGAGATCGCAAATGTCACGAGCATCAGCTGTGTCAGCAAGACGATTCGCTTTTTCGCGCTCATTCTCCCGCCCGCTCCGATTCCGGAATTCACAATAATACCTAAACCCCGGGCAGACCTTGTAACCCCCGGAGAGAACGTGTGTTTGGGAGCATCCGCTCGTCCGGACTCCGTCTCATCGCTCGGGATGGATATGCGATTACCATGCCAACTCAAGGATTTGACAGGAATATCAGGCGCGTGCGCAGGTCAAGTCAATCCAGCTTCGAACGGATCGAGCTGATTCTCGGGCGTAAATAAAAATACCTATGTGAAATTGTGGACGATGCGTTTCAGCCGTGTGGGCATGTCGCTTTTTTTGCAACACTCGCAACTATTTCATGCACGTTGATTTAAGCTGGGACCGCGGATCGAGTATGCGTCGGCCCAACGTAATGCAAACAGAGACAATGCGTGATACTCGCTCAAAAACAAATCGGCGCGCGCCCTGCTCTGTATGCAAGACGCGCGCCAATCAATCTGAATCCGGAGGGACTCCCCTGCCGGCGCGATCAGTCCTTGGACAGGACGATGACCGTATAGGGTCCGATGCCGATATTGGCGTTGTAGCTCATGCCGTCTTTGGCGCCAAAGTTGGCCGTCGGGTTGTATGCGTTCCAGTTGCCGAATGAGGAATCGTATCCGTTCCAATCGCTGTTGAAGCGGACCTTCCAGTTGCCGCCGCTCGGGAACCCGATGTTATAGCTCGTGTAGCCCTGGTTGGCGAAGTTGGCCACGACGATCACGTCGTCGCCGTTCCCACCGTTCTTCCAGCGATGGAAAGCGACCAGCTTGTTCGTGTTGTTGACGTGGTGGACGTTGACGTTGCCGCCACGCAGACCCGTCGTATTGCCGACGACATCCTTGCGCAGGGCGATCAGATCCGAATACAGATCCACGATCCCGGCGTGCGTCGTCGCCTTGGTCCAATCCAGAGGATCGGTATCGGCGAAGAAGCCGTCTTCGAGGAACTCCTGGCCCATAAAGAGCATCGGAACTCCCGGACTGGTCATGACGAGCCCGGCGCCCAGCGTTGAGCGCTTCATCGAATACCAGCTATCGGCATTGCCGGGCCAGATATCCTCGGGCACGCGGGCTTTGCCGTTGGCGACCTCATCGTGGCTCTCTGTGTAAACCACTCGGTCAAGCCAATCGCCGTTGTCGATCTTGGCGATCGCGTCGCGCACGGCATTCATATCGCGGTCCACATCGTTGCCGGTGATAACGGCATCACGAATCGGGTGAACGAAGGCCGAATCCCATTGGGAGTCGAAACCCGCGCCGCCCGAGCCGGTCGTCTTCGTCATCCAGTTGTTGTTCTGAAGATCCTCGGCGATCGAGATCTTCCAGCTCTGCGAGCTGTCGATCTCATCGTTGATCCACTGCATCAGGCTCCAGCCGTCGGTGATGTCGCCGCCGCCGCCGTTGTTTTGGGTGCGGATGTTGACGGTCGAATCCCAACGCAGGCCGTCGCAGTTGTAATCCTGGAGCCAGTAAAGGGCGTTGTCGCGCAGGAAGCTGCGGACTTCGGTCCTGCCGTAATCGGGCCGCGTATCGCCCCACGGGGTCGAAGCGCGCCAATCCTGGAAGAAATAAATCCCGCCCATACCGCCGGTGTTCCAGCCGTCGAACTGCCACAGGCTCAGGTCGCTCGGCCCGAAATGATTATAGACAACATCGATGATGACGCCGATGCCGCGCTGGTGCGCCTGGTCGATGAAATCTTTTAGATCGTCAGGCGAACCATAAGCATCCTCGGGTGCGAAGATGTGCGCGGGGTTGTATCCCCAGGAGAAATCCGCGGCGAACTCCGCGATCGGCAGAAGTTCAATCGCGTTCACGCCGAGGGCCTGCAGATGGTCGAGTTTTGAGATGGCGGTCTGCCACGTGCCCGGACTCCCGCCTGCCGTATCGTTGTAAGTGCCGATGTGCATCTCGTAGACGACCAGCTCATCCCAGGTCGGGAATGTAAACGAGGACCAGGTGTAGCTGGTGTCATCGATGACGCTGTCGCCGACCGAGTTCGTCATGTCCAGGGCCCGTGGGTCCGGCTTCCAGATCGTTCCGTCCAGGACGAACTTGTATCCATCGGCCACCGCCGCGCCGTCGACATCGACAGACCAGACGCCGCCGGCTTCGCTCGCCAGCGGATTGGCCGTCGCGCTCCAGGCGTTGAAACTGCCGGCAACGGCAGCCGAAGTCGCATTAGGAGCCCAGACTCGGAAAGTCGTGCCACCGGAGTATGGTATGGCGCCTGTTCCCGTGCGAGATGACGGAATCAATGCCGCGGTGAAGGAATAATTGCTACCGCCGTTATTATCCCAAATGTTGCCGCCCCAATCGTCATATCCGTGGAAGTAATACTGGACGGTCACGCCCGGCGCATAGGCAGCCGAAGGCGTGTGTATCCACTTCGAATTTCCGCTCACATTGCCGTCGTAATTCATCTGCGAGACTTGCCACGAACCGGAGCCGACCTTAACGCCGATCTCGCAGTGCAGGCCGAAGTAATCCTGATTCATCAGGACCGTGTATGATCCCGCGTTCTGTGCATCTGTATGACGCTCGAATGAACCGTAGACGCCGATCCACGAGGGAAAAGCGCTCGCGACCTGAACCAGGCCGACGAAAACCACGAGTGCCGCAAACATGCGCGCCCGGCTGAGGCACGCGTAACGGCCCTCGGTTTGAGGGAATACCACCATGACCAATGCTCCTTCCTGGAGTGAGGGGGGGAGGGAATCTGTAAGATAGTTACAGTTTTACTGCACGACTCAATGGTTATGCAGGCCTGAGCGAGTCGAGTCAAGGGATTTCGGAAGAAAGATTCGATCCGGCGTCGAAGCATGTATGATCGCCCAGTTAATCGGAAAGCTTTCAACTAATTAACGGATGTAAAGCGGAGGACTATTTGGACGGGACGAAAAGGCTTTTCCAGTCCGTCTTGAGCTCGCGTCGAAGGATCTTTCCCGTCGGGCCGGTCGGAAGCTGATCGAGCACGACTACCGACTGGGGGAGTTTGTATTTCGCGAGTTTGGCCCGCAGATGCCGCATGATCTCTTCGGACGTTAAAGTCTGCCCGTCACGAGGCGAGACGGCGGCATAGACAAGCTCGCCTTTCGCGGCATCCGGAACGCCGAAGACAGCCGCCATGTTCACCTGGGGAATCTGATAGATGATCTCTTCGATCTCGCGGGGATAGATATTGTATCCGCCCTTGATGATCAGGTCTTTCTTGCGATCGATCACGAAGACGTAACCATGATCGTCCATGATGCCGATGTCTCCGGTGTGGAGCCAGCCGTCCTGGATCGTTTCGGCCGTGGCTTCGGGCCGATTCCAGTATCCGGCCATGATGTTCGGCCCCTTGGCGCAAATCTCACCAGGATCGCCGAGCGAAACATGCTCGCCGCTCTCGTCGATAATCTTCAGTTCGACGCCGGGGACCGGAACCCCTACCGAACCGGCCTTGGGAAGCATCCCCTCGCTATACCCGCACAGGCTCACCGTGGATTCGGTCAGGCCGTAACCTTCGGTCATGACGATCCCGAATCGCCGGCGGAACTCGTCGCGAATCTCCAGAGGAAGCGGAGCCCCACCACACGAGGCGCGCTTGAGCGTCTCGAATTGCGCGCCCTGCCCGTCGCGATGGCTCAAGATGTGAAAGAACATCGTCGGCGTTCCGGCGAAGACGGTGATGTTCTGGTTCTTCAAGGCCTCGATGACAGCGGCGGCCTCGAA
>JAJFLK010000064.1 GCA_021772735.1 Candidatus Sumerlaeota bacterium
CGGGCAGTGCCTCCTGATTGCATCATCGCCCACGCCCGGGGCAGCGCCAGCGCAGCGAGCAACGCCAAGGCCAGGGTAAACCACAACGGGTGCGCGCGGATTGATTTCCAATACATCACGCACACGACAGCGCCCCACAGCAGGACGAAGGGCTGCGCGCCGGAATAGACATGGAACATGAAGCCCAGCGACGCCCCGGCGAGCGGAAACCCCCATCGGCGTTCGCGTGCGACACCGGCGATGCCCGTGAGGGCCCCGACGAGCCCGAGGGGCACAAAGATCCCCTGCTGCGCCCACCGGCTGAAAACGATGTGCCAGGGGCAGAGGCCAAGCCACAGTGCCGCGCACATAGCCGCGGGCCAGTTCCACACATGCAGCAGCAGCGCCCCCAGCAATGCCACGGTGAGCGTCCCGACCACTGCCGCCGCCATGCGCGTTGAGCCCGCCGAGAGGCCCATGACCTTGACGAAGGGGATGGAAGCGTATTGATAGACCGCCGAAGTTCGAACGCCGAAAACATCGATCACCATCGGCCATTGATGCCACTGCATGGCGGCTCGGCCCTGCGCGTCCACCGCGAACTCCACCGCGCCACCCTCGGTCGCCAGAGTCCAGGCGTTGTAACCCTTCTCGACTTCATCGCGGAATAGCCCTGCGGGGCGGCCATCGAGATCGGCGAATCGGACCGAACCGGCAAGGATGAGGATGATCGCGAGCAACACCCAGCCGATCTTGCCAGCGTCACTGGCGGAGAGCGGATCGAGTGGGCCGTGGTCGGCACTCAAGTCCTGTTCGATGGTTGAACGCAATCCAGATTCCTCGTGTGCGATCCCGCGGGCCGGGCCGGGAGGGGCGCCGGGCGCCGACGGATTGAATCGAATCGGGCTTCGGCATGCAAGCTCCGGGCGATCCGGCCCGGGGCATCGCGGTTTTATCCACATTTCGATTCAGACGCCCCCGGTGCGATCCGCATGAAAATACAGGCCCAAAGTCGGAGAATGAGCCCGACCTTTGGTTAACTCGCGTACGATTTAATTCATTTGCCTTGGGGAGGGAATTTAGAGGTTGGTGAGATCATGAATGCGTGCTAAGATTCTTCGTTTTGGGGGCTTGCACGCAAGCAGAGCCTCTCTAAAACATGGGTCGCTTGTGATGTCTCTACTTGTCCACGAATTTGCTCTATCTCAAGGATGTTCAGGGATCGATAAAGTTGCCTGTCATCTTTCCCGATGGGTAAAATATGGGCCGGGATTTGATTTTTCCGGGCTGAAGAAACGCTCCCGCCCAAGTTTACCAGCTTCATTTATCGCGGATTCATATGCGACCCTCCGGAGGCCATGAATGTCAGCGACCGCAGCCAAAACCGATGCAGGCCTAAGTCCAGTTGTTGACGGTACCGTCATCAACGATGTCGTCGTCGAAGTGGCGACCGCGAACGGAACAGGAAGCCAATCGGCCAACCTGATTCTCATGCGGGCCATTTTTTACATGGGGATTCCCGTTTCCGGGAAGAACCTGTTTCCCTCGAATATCCAGGGCCTTCCGACATGGTTCAACATCCGGGCGAACGGCGAGGGCTGGGTGGCCCGGCGGCCTCATCCGGACTTCCTCATCGCCATGAACCCGGAGACGGCCGAAGCAGATATCAATGCCCTCCAGCCCGGCGCATTTCTTATTCTGCGCGATTCGCTCAAGGGCTTTCTGAAGCGTGACGACCTGGTCGTCTGCGAATGCCCGTTCGACAAGATCGTCGCCGGGATCGTCAAGGGTCTGCTCCGCAAGAAAGTCGTCAACGTCCTTTACGTCGGCGTGATCGCGCATCTGCTCGGGATCGATGTGGAGGCGATTGAGAAATCCATTGACTGGCAGTTCGGCACGAAGAAGAAAGCGGCAGACCTGAACAAGACGGCCTTCCGCGAGAGTCTGGAGTGGGCGAGAGAGAACATCCCGTCCCAGGAAAAGTTTCAGCTCCAGAAGTCCGACGCGAACGAAGGCAAGATTGTAATCGAGGGCAACGAGGCCAGCGCGATCGGCGTGGTCTTTGGCGGCGCGACGGTTCTGGCCTGGTATCCGATTACGCCAAGCAGCAGCGTCTGCGAATACGCGATCGACTACTTCGATAAGTACCGCCGCGATCCAGCGACCGATAAAGCCACTTATGCCGTCGTGCAGGCCGAAGACGAACTGGCCTCGATGGCGATGGTCGTCGGCGCGGGCTGGGCGGGCGCGCGAGCGCTGACGGCGACGGCGGGGCCCGGCATCTCGCTCATGTCTGAACTGGCCGGTCTCTCATATTTCGCGGAGATTCCGACCGTTATTATCGACGTTCAACGCATGGGGCCGAGCACCGGGTTGCCGACTCGAACCTGCCAGGGCGATATCTTGAAGGCGTATTATCTCTCCCACGGCGATTGCAAGCATGTGCTCCTGCTGCCCGGCAGCGTCGAAGAGAATTACGAATTCACGATGGAGGCGCTGAACCTTGCCGAGCAGCTTCAGACGCTAGTGTTTGTCATGAGCGATCTGGACCTCGGGATGAACTACTGGGTCACCGACGCCTTCAAGCCTCCGACCAAGTCGATCACGCGCGGCAAGATCGTGACGGCAGAAGACCTTGAAAATGGCGTCGAGTTCGCGCGTTATCGTGATGTCGATGGCGACGGTGTTTGCCATCGAACGCTGCCCGGCACGCCCCACCGCGACGCGGCGTATTTCACCCGCGGGACCGGCCACACCGATACCGCGACTTATTCCGAAAAGCCTGAGGACTGGAAGAACAACATGGACCGCCTGGTCCACAAGTTCGAGACGGCCCGTTCCGCAGTTCCCGCAGCGAAAATCGAGACGGCAGAGGGCGGCTCGGAGATCGGCATCATCGCCTACGGCTCAAGCGATCTGGCCGTGCGCGAGGCGCGTCACATTCTCGCGCGAGATCACGACCTCTCAACCGATTACCTCCGCCTTCGCGCGTTGCCTTTCGGCGCGGAAGTCGATCAGTTCATCCGCAGCCATCGCGTGATTTATCTGGTCGAGCAGAACCGCGACGCGCAGGTCGCCGGAATCATCCGCGCCGAACGACCCGAGTTCGCGACAAAAATCAAAAGCGTGCTTCACTACGACGGAATGCCCATCGACGCCGGCGTTATTCTAGCCCGGCTTCTCAAAGACGGTTCCAGGGAGAACGGATCACAATGACCACCGCCACAGAGCCCGCCCCACCCGCCAAGGAGCCCAAGGTCAACCGGCTGAATCTTGAGAAGTCCGCATACAAGGGCCTCGCCTCGACGCTGTGCAAGGGTTGCGGTCACGATTCGATCACGCGTGCGATCATCGATTCCCTTTTCGATTACGGCGTCGATCCGATGAAGGTCGCCAAGCTGAGCGGCATCGGATGTTCGTCCAAGACGAGCGCGTATTTCCTCGGCCAGTCGCACGGATTCAATTCCGTCCACGGCCGGATGGCGCCGATCGCGACCGGAGTCGCTCTGGCGAACCGCGAATTGCTTAACATTGGCGTGAGCGGAGACGGCGATACCGCCTCGATCGGACTCGGCAATTTTCTTCACATGGTCCGGCGCAACGTGCCGATGATTTACCTCATTGAGAACAACGGCTGTTACGGCCTGACCAAAGGGCAGTTCTCGGCGACGGCCGATCGTGGTGCGGTCCTGCGCAAGGGACAGACCAACGAGTTGCACGTCATCGATTGCTGCGCGCTCGCGATCGAGCTCGGCTGCGGATATGTCGGTCGTTCATACTCGGGCGATTTCAAGCAGCTCCAGGCGCTCATCAAAGGCGCGGTCGCGCATCCGGGCACGGCGGTGATCGACGTCATCTCGCCGTGCATCACGTTCAACGATCATGATGGATCGACCAAGAGCTTCAAATATGTCAAAGAGCACAAGGGCTTTCTGCACGACATCGACTTCCGGCCGTTTTTCGGGACTGAAGAAGTCGATTACAGCCCCGGCGAGACTCGCGTTATTGAGATGGCCGATGGTTCAAAGATCACACTGGGCAAGATCAACGGCAGCGAATACGATCCGACCGACCGCTTCGAGGCCCTGAAACTGCTCGATCGCGCGATCGACGAGAAGTTCTATTACACCGGCCTCATATACGAAGAGGCGGGCATCAAGCCGCTCGACGAGCAACTTGAAATGACGCCCGAGCCGCTGGCCACGCTCCCCGCCGAGCGTCTGCGTCCTACGGACGAATGCTTCAACAAGATCATGGATATGTTCAGGTAATTGCGGCGGACCCCTGGGCCTCGCGAGTTCAGTCGTCTTCGGTCACGTCGATTAGTAGTTCGTCTTTCTCGATGCGCCGGGAAGACGTGTGAATCGTTTTCATCTCGGGGATTTGATTTGCGTCACCAACGGCGCCCAAGTCTTGGAAGCGTCGCGCGCTGGATAGAACCTTGGCTTCTATCGAGCCGATCATTGCGTTATGTGCCTTCACGGCCCCGTCAAGCTGGGTTCCAAGCCGCGTGATGTGACCAGTCATCGTCGCAATGCGGTCGTAAAGCTCCTTTCCCAGATCACTGATTTTACGAGCGTTCTCCGCGAGGGTCTCCTGACGCCAGCCGTAATGAACCGCCCTCAGGATTGCTATGAGCGTTGTCGGCGTCGCGATGATGACGCGCTCCTCAACGCCCATCTCGATCAATCCCGGATCCTTCTGCAAGGCCGCGCTGAAGAAACTTTCGTACGGCAGAAACATCACGACGAATTCAGGGGTAGGTTGGAAGCTCTCCTGATAAGCCCTCTTCCCCAACTCTTTGACCCTGTCACGAACCTGCCTGGCGTGTCTCTCCATGTGCATCTCACGCTCGGCCTCGTCTTTGGTTTCGAGCGCGCTCAAGAATCCATCCAGCGGCACCTTGGAATCCACCACGATGCACTTGCCGCCGGGCAGATTGACGATCATGTCGGGCCGCGTGCGCCCACCTCCATCCGTTTTCTCTGATTTCTGCTCGACAAAATCGCAGTGATCGACGAGGCCGGCCAATTCGACGAGCCGCTTCAATCCGATCTCACCCCACTTGCCTCGCACCTTCGGGGCGCTTAGCGCCTTGGTCAGGTTCTGTGTCTCCCGCCGTAGACTCTGCTCGTTCTCGTTCAGCGTTTTGATCTGCTGGCGCAGCTCCGAATATGCGCCCTCGCGCGATTTCTCCAGCCCCTCGATCTTCGCTCCGACCTCCTTGAGCGATTCACGCAGCGGCTTGACCAATTCATCAATCGCCTCGCTTCGCTTTTCCAGCTCTCCCTTGGCCGACGAGTTGTGCTTATCGAGCACCTCATTGGCGATCTGCATGAAAGATTCGTTATTGGATTTAAGCGATTCCGAAGAAAGAGCCTTGAACGTCTCGGTTAGCTTGGCCTCGGCTTTGTTCCATGCGTCCAGTTTGTCCTGCCCGGCTGTTCGCTCGCCCTTGAGCTCCTCTTCCAATTGCGATGCCCGCGCCGTGAGTGTCGTGATCTTGTCGTGCGCTTCTTTGATGGTCATCTCGCGCTGAGCGCTGACTTCGGCGATCCGATCGCTCGCTTCCCGAGCGCGTCGCTCGGCCTCTTCGAGGCGGATGGCGGATTCACGCAGGTCCGATTCGGCATCCGAGCGGCCCAGAGCCTCGGCACGTCGGACGCGTTCGCGCATGATCGTCGCGGCCGCGCCGCCGCCGATCCCGAGACCGAGAATCAGGAAGATGATTTGAGGCAAGTATTCCATCGCTACGATCCTGCTACATTCCGCCGAAGGGGTCGTCGGCCTTGTCGAACATCATCGACGCCCGAGGGTTGAGTTCAAGTGCGGCGTCGCGGCCGAGCGCTTCGGCGTGCCAGGCCAGGCCCGCGATCATCGCAGCATTGTCCGTGCATAGCGAGGGGTGCGGGAACCAGATGCGCAATCCCTTGCGACGCCGCGTGGCCTCGCGCATCGCGCCGCGCAGCCCGCGATTGCACGCGACGCCCCCGACGATAAGCAGATCGCCCACGCCGGCTTTGGCCGTCGCCCGCAGGGTTTTATCCATCAGCGATTCGATGACCGTGGCTTGAAACGCCGCGCACAGGTTCCGCACGGTCACCTCATCCAGGGCCGATCCGCCGTTGTTTGTCTTTCCGTTGGTCGCTTCGCCCGCGGCGCACTGGCGCTCGACCTCGCGGGCGACGGCGGATTTGAGCCCACTGAACGAGAAGTCCGCGACATCGCGCCGCTTAAGCGGGGCCGTAAACGCAAACGCCTTCGCATCTCCTTCGGACGCCAGGCGATCCACGATCGGGCCGCCTGGATAACCCAGTCCCATCACTCGGGCGATTTTGTCATACGCCTCGCCGACGGCGTCGTCGCGCGTCGCCGCGAGTTGCACGACCTCTCCAGGAGCTTCGACCCGAACGAGCGACGTGTGCCCGCCCGAGACCACCAATCCGACATGCGGATACTGCGGCCGATCAAAAACCAACGGCGCGTCTGATTGCTCGGATTTGGTCGAGGACTTTGCTTGCTCATCTTCGAAAGGCAACGCGCGGTGTTCGCGCCCGCCTTGCAGCATCAGATGACACCGCCCTTCGGAACCCGGATGCAGGAACGGCGCGTGCAGGTGACCTTCGAGGTGATTGATCGCGAAGAGCGGTTTGGCGTAACGCCATGCGAGCGCCTTGGCGGTCTCAACGCCCATCAGCAGGCAACCGATCAGGCCGGGGCCGGCCGTGACCGCAATGCCTTCGATCCGATCCCAGCCGACGCCCGCTTGCCCGAGCGCCGCGCCGATCATCGGCAGACACGCTTCGATGTGCTTGCGCGAGGCCACCTCGGGAACGACGCCGCCGAACTGCGCGTGCAGGTCGATCTGCGAGGCGACGGCGTTGACCCGGGCGTATCCGCGACGGTCAACCAGAGCCACGGCCGTCTCATCGCAAGAGG
>JAJFLK010000065.1 GCA_021772735.1 Candidatus Sumerlaeota bacterium
TATCACCGCCCGACCGATACGGCCGACCTGATTGACTATGAAGGCCTCGGGCGGACGGCGGATTTCGTCGCCGGAATTGCCCGGACTCTCGCCAGCCGGCCCGAGCGACCGGCCTACTCGAAGGTTGAACGCGTATCGGGAGAGGACGGCGAGGGCGGCCGGGAAAGCCTGCGTGCGTATCTGGGGACGATCCCCGATTACACCGAAGAGCTCACAGGCGTGAAGCTGGCGGGCGTCCAGGGCGGCGCGCCTGCGGACGAGGCCGGGCTGCTCGCCGGGGATATCGTCATCAAATTTGCCGGTCAGGCAATCAAGAATATCTACGATTATACCTACGCTCTGGACGCGGTGAAGATCGATGAACCGGTGGAAATGATCGTCCTGCGCGACGGCAAGGAGCTGACGATCACGATCACACCCCGGGCGCGCTGATCGGCGCCGACCAAGCATGGGTCGAGAGACGAACATATGGCGGCAATGCAAGACCGATGCACATTGATCATCGAATCACGATGATGTAAGCTGTCCGCCCCGCGAAGTGCAAGCGGGTCGAACCTGACTTTGGGAGAAGCGTCATCATGTATTCCGTCGCAATTATGGGAGCCACCGGAGCTGTCGGCGCGGATTTGCTGCGCACTCTGGAGCGCCGCAATTTCCCCGTTGCATCCATTAAGTTACTGGCATCGGAGCGTTCGGCGGGCAAAACGCTCAACTTCCGTGGCCAGACGCACACGGTCGAGCTCCTGACGCACGATTCGTTCGAGGGCGTCGATCTCGTGCTTGCATCTGCCGGAGGATCGATCTCCACCGAGTTCGTTCCATCAGCGGTCAAGGCCGGCGCCGTGGTGGTGGATAACACCTCGGCATTCCGGATGGACGAGGGCGTGCCGCTAGTCGTGCCCGAAGTCAACGGCGACGCCGTCGCCGGTCACAAGGGCATCATCGCAAACCCGAATTGCTCCACGATCATCATGCTGATGGCGCTGGCGCCGATCCATCGAGCGGCGGGGCTCAAGCGTGTCGTCGTCTCGACGTATCAGGCCGCTTCGGGCGCAGGCCAGGCCGGGATGGAAGAACTGCTCGAGCACTCCCGGCACGTTCTGGACGGGACGCCCGCGCCGGCGGCCGAGAAATTCGCGCACTCGCTCGCGTTCAACTGCATCCCGCATGTCGATGTTTTCCTCGATAACGGATACTCGCGCGAAGAGATGAAGATGGTCCACGAGACGCACAAGATTCTCGGCGACGATTCGATCGGCATTACGGTCACGACCGTCCGAGTGCCCGTGATCCGGTGCCACAGCGAATCGATCAACATCGAGACTCACCGCAAGCTCTCGGCCGATGAGGCGCGAGCGATCCTTGCCGGCGCCGCCGGGGTCGAGGTCGTGGATGATCTGGCGCGGAACATGTATCCGCTCGCAACCCGTGCCGCCCACGAGGAAGCGACTTTCGTCGGCCGCATACGTGAGGACGACACCATCGCCAACGGGCTGAACCTCTGGGTTGTCGGCGATCAATTGCTCAAGGGCGCCGCGCTGAACACGGTGCAGATTGCCGAGATCCTGGCCGAACGAGGCCTGCTCGCCGCCAAGGCAAAGGCCTGAGCACAAAGGCGACGCGGGGCTTCTGCCCGTAATTAGCCTTGGGGCGCTCGGGTCATTGCAAACGGCCTTGGCAAAAAGTAGGCTATCGGGCTTGGCTCTTCTGCGGGTGGACTTCTGGAGCTCCAGACAGGACGCCATTATGAGGCATCTTTGATTCGCGCAAAGACACACTAGCAAGGGAAGACACACAATTCAGATGGGCAAGACATACAAAATCGCGGTGGTCGGCGGCGACGGAACGGGACCTGAGGTCGCCGTAGAGGCACTGAAGGTTCTCGATGTGGCGGCCGGCAAGTTCGGCTTCAGCCTGGACAAAGCCGATTTCGATTTCGGCGGCGAGCGATACATGCGCACGGGCGAGACGCTGACCGAATCCGGCATCGAAGATCTGCGCGCGCACGATGCGATTCTCCTCGGAGCGATAGGCCACCCGGACGTGCAGCCCGGAATCCTTGAGAAAGGCATCCTGCTCAAGGCCCGGTTCGCGCTGGATCAATACATCAACCTGCGTCCGGTAAAGCTCTATCCCGGCGTCGAGACGCCGATCAAAGGCAAGGGCCCCGAAGATATCTGCTTCACGGTCGTCCGCGAAAACACTGAAGGCATCTACACCGGAACGGGCGGTCAGATGAAGCGCGGGACGCCGGACGAGGTCGCCATCCAGACGTCGGTCAACACGCGCAAGGGCGTCGAGCGGTGCCTGCGCTTCGCTTTCGATTACGCCCGCCGTGAACATGCCAAGAGTCCCTGGAAGGGCCTAACGGACAAGGATCGCGAAGCGGGCCAGACCAGCCAACTGACACTGGTCGGCAAGACGAACGTCCTGACCTATGCCTTCGGCCTGTGGGATCGCGCTTTCCACGAAGTCGGCGGTGCGGATTACGCGGACGTGAAGCGCGATTACGCCCACGTTGACGCCACCTGCATGTGGTTCGTCAAGAATCCGGAGTGGTTCGACGTGATCGTGACCGACAATATTTTCGGCGATATCATCACGGATCTTGGGGCGATGATTCAGGGCGGCATGGGCATTGCTGCGGGCGGCAATATCAACCCCGATCCCGGCGGCGTTTCGATGTTCGAACCGATCGGCGGAAGCGCGCCGAAGTATACCGGACAGGGTGTCATCAATCCGCTGGCCGCGATCTGCGCCGGAGGAATGATGTTGGAGAATCTCGGCGAGCGTGAGGCGGCAGACGCGATCGAGGATGCTGTCAAATGGGTGACCGGCGAAAAGCTCAAGAGCCTCGGCGCCGGACGAATGGGTTTCAGCACCGCCGAAGTCGGCGATCTCGTTGCGGGTCGCCTGGCCTGATTCCTGCGCCGGGTGACGGGGTTCCCCGGCGACACATTCGAGACGCGCAACGGAGACACCGAACGTGACCGAACCCAAGATCCATCCCACCGCAATCATCGATGCCAAAGCCGAGCTGGATTCGTCGGTCGAGGTCGGCCCCTATGCGATCATCGAAGGCGAGGTCCGCGTCGGGCCCGGCACGCGGATCGCTCCGCACGCGCATATCCAGGGCATCACGGAAATCGGAGCCCGGAACGTCATCTGCACCGGAGTGATTATCGGCCACGCGCCGCAGCACATTGCGTATCGCGGGGAACCGCGCCGGCTTGTCATCGGCGACAAGAACGTCTTCCGGGAGGGCGTCAGCGTTCACCGCGCATTCGCCGAAGACGGTGAGACGCGGATCGGCAACGAGTGCCTTTTCATGGCCTGCAGTCATGTGGCGCATGATTGCGTCGTGGGCAACCGCGTCATCCTGGTCAATGGCGCACTGCTCGCCGGCCACGCGACCATCGGCGATGGGGTCATCATTTCCGGCCTGACCGCGCTTCACCAGTTCTGCCGCGTCGGGCGTCTCGCGATGCTCGGTGGCATGAGCCGGATCGCGTTCGATGTGCCCCCGTTCGTCATCGTCGAGGGCAACCCTTCATATATCCGCAAGCTCAATACGGTTGGATTACAACGCGCCGGACTCAGCGAGGACGCAATCAAAGAGCTGCGCGACGTTTACAAGAAACTCTATCGCACCGAAGAAAAAGTTCGCACGGTTATCGCCGGACTTGATCTGGATAGCCTGGGGAGCGAAGCCCGCGAGCTGGTCGATTTCTACCTGACCGATTCCACCCGAAGCGTCACACCGCCGATCTCGGCCAAAATAGCCCGCGGCGTCCGAGATTAAGGGTCATGACCGGCGGGGGCGCCGGTCCTACACGTATGAAGCCCCATGTTTGGTTAAGTGTGAAACCGGCGCCCTCACCGGTTGAGAAATTCAAGAACACAGAATTGAGTTGGGGTGCCAAGTCTCAAATAAAGTTACGGCGGATGAGGCTGGATCCGTCCTCCACGTGGATATTGATTGACCTAGCACGACCGGAAGGGTTGAACAAAAAAACGTACGCCGCGCCAAACAAGG
>JAJFLK010000066.1 GCA_021772735.1 Candidatus Sumerlaeota bacterium
GCATCAGCGCATCGGTCAAAGCCGTCTGCCGGCTCCCCTCGCCCGGCGAGCCGCAGATCTGCTGCGAGCAGATCGTACTGCGGTGCGGCCAAGCCGATCGCGAGCATCTACCGGGCGTGATCCTGCCGTTGCTCGAACGCGATCTTCCCTCGTTTGTCTGGTGGGATGACGAGCCGGATCTGGACGACGCGGTGTTGGATCGCCTGCTGCGGGCCGACAGCCGTTTGATCTTCGATCTCGATCACGTCGAGGACTTCTCGCGCCTGCCCCGGCTCCGGAAGCGGCTCGCGCGCCTGATCGTTCACGATCTTGCCTGGGCGAGGATCGAACCCTGGCGCAGGGAACTGGCCCGGATTTTCGATGACCCCTTCATGCTCGATCAATTGCAGTCGCTCGATGCGATTTGTATTCAGACCGCCGCCGCGCCCGGCCGGGGCGTCACCGCCGAGGGACTCCTCTTCGCCGGGTGGATGGCCGCGCAGCTCGGCCTGGAAACACCATCGACACTGAAGGCCGGCGGCGGAGACTTCCACGCTGACCTGATCCGCGAGGGTCGAACCGTAAAGCTGAAGCTTCAGCCGACCCAGCAATCGAACGGAACGTCGGCCAAGGGCGCAAAGGAAACCGACGCCGCGTGCGAACCGCCTCTCTACCTCGTCGAACTGAGAGGCGCCCAGGATGCCGGAGGCATGGTGGTTACGCTGTGCTGCCCGGAGCCGGATGGAACAATCGACGTGACAATCAGCATGGAATGCTCTTGTCCTCTCCCCCGGCGCGTATCGGCCCGAAGCTCATCCCCGGCCCAACTGATCGGCGATATCGTCGAGCACAACCGCGCGACCGATCCGGTGTATTTGCGTGCGCTTGGTCGAGCCGCCGCGCTGGCGCCACATTCGCCCGGCTAAATCCGGAAACACCCACGCCATGCCGTTCACATACACCGCCTCGCCCTCGGGGATTCACTATCGGATCGAGCCCACCCGCGACGCGATGGCGCACGGCGCGGCCGAGATCTGGGTCGAGCTTGCGCGTGAGGATGTCGAAGATCGCGGCATGTTTTCGGTCGCGCTGGCCGGAGGATCGACGCCCCGGACACTCTATGAATTGATGGAGTCCGAGCCGTTCGGCCGGCGAGTGGATTGGTCCTGCGTCGAATTCTTCTTCGGCGATGAGCGCAATGTCGGGCCCGAACACCGCGATTCGAATTTCCGCATGGCGCGTGAGAATCTCTTCGAGCGCCTGCCGGTGGACGTCTCGCGCATCCATCGCATGCGCGGCGAAGTCGCAGGCCCGCGCAGCGAGGGATCAGACCTGCGGGCCGAAGCCGCACGGTATGCGGCAGAGATTTCTTCAACCCTGCCCGCGAACGACGCCGGCATCCCGGTCTTCGATCTCGTCCTGCTCGGCATGGGTGAGGATGGGCATACCGCGTCGCTCTTCCCGCATACCCAGGCGCTCGAAGAAACCGAATTATTCGTCGCCGCAAACGAAGTCCCGCAACTGAACACCCACCGCCTGACTCTGACGTTGCCCGTTCTGAACGCCGCGCGGTTCGTAATGTTTCTGTGCGCCGGAAAGAGCAAGGCCTGGCGCGCGGCCGAGATCCTCGGCGCGGATTCGGGTGATTGTGATTACCCGGCCTGCCTCGTCCGGCCCGACCCCGGCCGCCTGCTCTGGCTCCTCGACGACGAGGCGGCCGTGCAACTGGAGCGTCGGTTATAATTCGTCGCGTCGCGAAAACTGGGTTGGCTGAGGGCGGCATCTCGACACAACGAGAGAATATGGACCAGCTATGACGGACTCACGTCAAGGCGGACACCAACGATGACTTCGGGCATGATCGGCGGACTGATTGGTGGAATCGGTGGCGTCGCCGGCGGCATCATTGGAACATACTTCAGCATCAGGAATACCTACAGCCCGAGGGAGCGGCGATTCGTAATCAAGGCGAGTGTCGTTTCCTGGATTGGAATCACGATCTTCCTCCTCCTGCTGTTCTTGATCCCTCAACCTTACCATTGGGTTCTTTGGGTACCCTACGGGATACTCCTCCCACTGATGATCGTTAAAGGAAACAAAGCACAACAGAGGATCAGGCAGGAGGAAGCATCCGATAAAAACGCTCGAAGTGCGCAACGGGACTCGTGAGGGCCGAGCCGGCCGTCGAACAAGCTTGATCTTCACCTCTGCGATTCAGACAATGCGGGCTTGATTTGGCCCGGCGCGTGATCGCCGGTCCGTCAGGCGGCCTCACAAGCGCACCCTTGCTCGAAATCAAGCCATTCCACTCGATACAATTTCGGAGATAACACATGACGACGATAGTTCAAGTTCGCGCCCGCGAGGTTCTGGATTCGCGCGGCAACCCCACAGTTGAGGTCGACGTCCTGACCGCGAACGGCGCGATGGGCCGGGCCATCGTCCCCTCGGGAGCATCGACCGGCACCAACGAAGCCCTCGAACTGCGCGACGGCGACGACAAACGATATGGCGGCAAAGGCGTTCTCAAGGCCGTGGCCAACATCACCGAGAAGATCGCGCCGGAGATCGTCGGCATGGACGCGACCGAGCAGGCCTCGATCGACGCTGCGATGCTCGCGCTTGACGGAACTGAGAATAAAGCCGTGCTCGGCGCAAACGCGATCCTTGGCGTCTCGATGGCTTGCGCCCGCGCGGCCGGCGAAGAGCTGGGTCTTCCGCTCTATCACTACCTCGGCGGGCCCGGCGGCCGCACGCTTCCGGTCCCGATGATGAACATCATCAACGGCGGCGAGCACGCGGACAACAACGTGGATTTCCAGGAATTTATGATCATGCCCATCGGCGCGCCGAGTTTCGCTGAGGCCCTGCGGGCGGGCGCGGAGATTTTTCATTCGCTCAAGGCCGTGCTCAAAGACGCCGGGCTTAACACGAGCGTCGGCGACGAGGGCGGTTTCGCGCCCGATCTCAAGTCAAACGCCGAAGCGATCGAACGAATCCTGGAGGCCGTCACCAAGGCCGGGTATTCGCCGGGCAAGGATGTGTATCTCGCGCTGGACGTCGCGGCGAGCGAGTTCTACGACGCCGAGAAGAAGACCTACACGATGGCGGCAGAGGCGAAGCCGGAGAAATCCGCCGAGGAGATGATCGAGTTCTACGAAAGCCTGTGCAAACGCTATCCTATCATCTCGATCGAAGACGCGCTGCACGAAGGCGATTGGGAAGGCTTCACGAAGCTAACCGAGAAACTCGGCGATCGCGTGCAACTGGTCGGCGATGATCTGTTCGTCACGAACGTGAAGTTCCTGAATCGCGGAATCGACGAGGGCGCCTGCAATTCAATCCTGGTCAAGGTCAATCAGATCGGCTCGCTGACCGAAACGCTCGATACGATAGAGACGGCCAAACGCGCGGGTTTCGGCGTGGTGATCTCACATCGCTCCGGCGAGAGCGAAGACACCACGATTGCCGATCTCGCCGTCGCGACGAACGCCGGGCAGATCAAGACCGGTTCGCTCAGCCGGACCGACCGCATCGCAAAATACAATCAGCTCCTGCGGATCGAAGAAGAGCTCGGCGGGTCGGCACGCTTCGCAGGCATGGCGTGCCTCCCGGATCTCAAGGCCCGGCGGCCAAAGGCGTAGGCTCCTGCGAACGGTTCCGCTGCCGGCTTCTCTATCGGCTCGATGGCCGGCTCCGCTGCCCAAAGGCTTGGCAAGCCGGCGCGGCGGCGTGTACGATATCGGACGAGCGTGAATCCGTTCTGGATTCGCGCCGCCCCCGCAAATGGCCAAGTCCACAAACAATCCCTCGGGCTCATCGAATCCGACACCGGGCAACTCAGGTGGCTCGGACGGCTCTGGCGGCAGCGGACCACCCCAGGCCAACGCACCGACTCGCCTCGGCTTGCCGACGCCGCGCGATCGAAGGCCCCGCAAGAGCTTCGGGTCGGACCTCGGGGCCTCGTTGCGCGATCGATACAATCTCATCCGCGTGCTCGGCAAGGGCGGATTCGGCATCGTCTATCTCGCGCACGATCGTATTCTCGATCAGGATGTCGCGATCAAGGTCATGAAACTGGCCAACGCCTCGCGCGCGGATCGCCAGCGTTTCATCTTCGAGGCGCGCACCGGCGCCAAGCTTCGCCACCACGCCATCGTCAACGTCTTCGATATCATCCAGACCGAAGAGGGGCTCCAGCTCGTCATGGAGTATTACCCCGGTGGGACGATCTCGCAGCTCGTCAAGAAAAAGGGTCCGCTCTCGCCAAAGAAGGCCTTCAAATACATCCGCGAGGTCGCCACGGGGCTGGCCTACGCGCACAGCAAGGGGATCATCCACCGCGATATCAAGCCTGCGAATATGTTCCTCGCCGCCGGGGGGCATCTCAAACTCGGCGATTTCGGCATCGCGGCGCAATACGAGACACACGATAACACCATGACGGGCGACGTGATGGGCACGCCGATGTATATGGCGCCCGAGCAGACGCGCGATTCCAAAGACGTCGATCCGCGAAGCGATCTCTATGCTCTGGGCATGACTCTGTATCACATGCTGACCGGGCGGCCGCCGCGTGTGGTCGAGCTCGATCAGTTCGACCTCGAAATCCGGCGCTTCTTGCGCAAGGCCACGGCATACGAGCGCGGCAAGCGGCCGGTCTCGGCCAATCAGATGATCGTCATGATCGATCAGACGCTCGAGGAGATCGAAAGCAAACGCACCTCGAAAAAGGCGACGGCCGCGCAGCTCGCAAGGGACAACTCCCCTGACGGTCCCGAGGAATCGGACGCGGATGACTATACGAAGCAAGATGACGCGTCGGCGGAATCGTCCTCTTCGGCGCCGACCGGGCCGGGTTCAATCGCCGGGCCCGACGATCAAACGATCACTCAGACGCCTCTGTCTCCGGCCGAGGCCGAATCGACCCTGACCGCGACTCCGACCGCTTCTCCGGCCGGCGTTCACTGGAGCGTCATGGCTTTCATGGGAGTGCTGACGATCGTCGTGCTCGGCCTGGGCGTCGTGCTCATCGGTGTGCTGCGCGAAACTCGCCAGGACAACTCGCAGCCGGGCATCGAGCTGACGCGGCCTTTCCCCGAAGCCCTGGCGACGCCGACCGCTGGTGCGCAGGGGGAACTAGCGCCGCCGGCCGAGGTCACGCCTGAACCACAAGCTTCTCCAGATCCAACGCCGCATTCGCCCGAAGCCACCTCGAAGGCGACGGCCCTTCCCAGCCCGACGCCCGCTCCGACGCCGCCACCAAGAACAACGCCAGTTCGTACAGCCCGAAGCAATCCGAGGCAGAGGCTCCGTCCGAGCCTCACGCCTTCGCCGGAGATCACCAGTGAAGAAATTCAAAGTCGCGCACAGCGAAATCGAGAGATTGAACGTGTCCCTCGTCTCGTCAGGGCCCTGCGCGATTATCTCAGCGACGGCAGTCCGTTTCTGCGCAACTCGCTGACTCAATCATTTGAGAACGCGGCCGCGACGAACGGCGACAATCTGTTCGTTCAATACGTCCTGTATCGCCTTTATCACTCGGCCGGGGAAGACGCCCAGGCTGCGGATCAAAGGAAGAAAGTCGAGGCGATCGACCCGGATTTCTTTGCCGAAGAGAAGCGGAACGCCAGTGAACTTCTCAGTCAAAACGGTCTGGGGCAGCTTTCGCCAGCCCAACGCGAACGCCTCTTCGGCCCGGCCCCGGCCCGGGGACGCTAGCGCTCTGACCGCCTGATTTTGTGGAGTTGTCGCGCCGCAACCCTCGGAGGGATTCTTGAACTTCTCAACCGGCGAGGGCGCCGGTTCCACACTTCAATCGTGCCACATCGGATAAGGTGTGGGACCGGCGCCCTCGCCGGTCAGGACTTCCCGGCAATTTCCGGCGGTCGGAGTACTAGTCTTCGGCGTCCATTTTCAAGAAGACGAAACGCCGGAAGTCGTCGGCGAAGACTTGCAAGCGAAGGCCTTTTTCGAGATCGGCGTCCCCGGCCACTTTCGCGAAATCCTTTTCGTTCTCGATGGCCTTGCCCTGTGCTTGCACGATCACGTCGCCCGGACGCAACCCCGCGTTCGCGGCGGGACTGAACGGCACGACAGCAATGACGACCGCGCCGCCCTCGCCCTCGAATCCCAATTCCTCGGCTTTCTCAGCCGTCAGATCGTCAATCGTAAGGCCGAGTTTGAGGACCTCGGCTGATCCGATCTTATCGTCGCTCGCTTCTTCCTTGGCGCTGGCATCATCCCCGGCTCCGAGCTCGCCGAGCTTGATCTTCAGCGTGCGCGCTTTGCCGTTGCGGAAAATTTTGACTTCGATCTTCTCCTTGGGCGAAGCCGCTGCGACGGTGTTCTTCAATTCCAGAACATCGCCGACCTCTTTCGGGCCGAACTGCGTGATGATATCGCCGTCTTCCATCCCGCCAGCCTCGGCCGGACTGCCATCCTGCACGTCGGCGACAAGCACGCCTTCACCCTCGAACCCGAACGATGCGGCCATGGCCTCGTCGAGGTTCTGAATCCGGACGCCGAGCCAGCCGCGCACGACGCGGCCCTCGGCGATGATGCTCCCCATGATCGACTTAACCATGTTCGCCGGTATGGCAAAGCCGATCCCCTGCGAACCTCCACTCCGGGTGGCGATGGCGGTGTTGATGCCGACGACGTTGCCGTCGAGCGTGACCAGCGGACCGCCGCTGTTGCCCGGATTAATCGCGGCGTCGGTTTGAATAAAATTCTCGAATTCCGCCAGATTCAGGTTTGCACGACCCTTGGCGCTGATGATCCCGGCCGTCACCGATTGCTCGAGGCCCATCGGGCTGCCGACCGCGACCACCCAGTCGCCGACTTCGGCCGCGTCCGAATCGCCCAGGTGCGCGAAGCTCAGACCGTCGGTATCGATCTTCAGGACGGCAAGATCACTGCGCGCATCGTTTCCGACGACCTCGGCCTTAAATTCTCGTTCGTCATGCAACGTTACCGTGATCTCGTCGGCGTCCTCGATGACGTGATTGTTCGTCAGGATGTATCCGTCTTCGCTGACGATCACGCCAGAGCCGATCCCGTTACGTTCGTATCCCCCCGGAGGCGAACCTCCGGGCGATTCGAAAAACCGCCGGAACATATCGTCGCCGAAAAATTCGCGGAACTGCTCGAGTCCCCGGCCCCCCTGACCTCCGAACGGAGCGCTCGCGGGCATGATCCTCTTGGTCGAGCGAATGTTGACGACCGATGGACGCACCTGGCGCGCGATGGTCTTGAACCCTGAAGACAGGTCGTATGCGTGTTCGATCGCAGTGGATTCGGAATCGGATTGAGCCCGGGCACGCTGCGGGCCGAAGGCAAGTATCAGACCTGCCGCGGCCAATGCCACGATCAGGGTTCCGGCTCGGGCGAATCGCCGGAGCGAAAGCGCTCTGCGCTCATTCATCATTGGATCACGGGTTATCATTGGTGGTTCCTCCTCGATGTCTTTCGGGGCCCGGCGTGGCCATACTCTGGGGCCGGGCGGTTCAGATTGTCTTGAACACATGGATTCGGAGCAGCCGGGCGCCTCAATCAAGTGCGGCGTCGGGTTCTCCCTTGCTCGACTATGCATGACCACGCGCGAAGGGCAAATGTTTGAAGTAACATTTCGATTTTGCGTGTTCCATCATGAATTCGCGGAAAATGGGTGGGAGTATCCGGCAAGGCGCGGGCTTGTGCCTGCCGGGATCAGACGCTACATTAGCCGCACTATATCAACGGGCGGAGCGTCCTCACGAGCCGAGATGCCACGATGCTTCGTCTTAATCTCCAGCGCCGCCAATCACACACATGATGCCACCCACGCCGCTTGGCGAAACCGAAATTCAGCACGCAATCGAAACGGAGTTCCGATGCGAGCGGTGCGGCAACTGCTGCAAGGGCGACGGCACGGTAAAAATCGGGAAGACCGAGGCCCAAAGGATCGCCGGGCACCTGAATCTCGACTTCAAGGATTTCCTCAAACGCTTCACCGAGCGCGCCGGGCCGGGCAAGTGGTGGCTCCTCGATCAGCCCGGCGAAGAGCAATGGTGCACCTTCCTTATACGCGACGACCAAGGCTTTTTCGGCTGCAGCATCCACGAAGTCAAACCGGATCAGTGCAGCCACTACCCGCTTCGGTGGCGCAACGATGACTCATTTCAGACCTGCCGGGGCTTGAGCGCCCTTGTCCGCCGCCTTGCAGAGGGGCCCAAGCCCCCCGCGTGACCCTGACCCCCGCCAGGCTTGATGACCTGCCAGGTCTAGCTTCCTGTAAGTCTCCGGATCGCCTTTCGAAGTTGATCCTCGGCACGGTCGAGAGAGCGTCGCTTCGCCGAGGCCCATCGCGCTGCCTGAGCGGCGGCGGACC
>JAJFLK010000067.1 GCA_021772735.1 Candidatus Sumerlaeota bacterium
TAATTAGGGACAGTTACCTATTTTCATTTCGGCTTCAAGCATGTCGGATCACCTACCTGAAAATAGGTAACTGTCCCTAATTAATTCCTGAATCCCTAGCGTCGCGCGTTGGCAAGCGCCGAGGCGGCCTCGTCCAGGATGGCCAATCGCCCGCCGTAGGTTCTCCTCAGGTTTTCGCTCGTCAGCGTCTGATCGGTCGGCCCGAAGGCGACCACACGCATGTTCAAGAGCAGGATGTCGTCGAAGTAATCCTTCGCGGTGTTCAGGTCATGATGAACGATCAGACATGTGCGCCCGGCGTCCCTTAATTCATGCAACAGCGAGACGATGGCTTTCTCCGTCGCGGCGTCCACGCCGGAGAAGGGCTCATCCATGAAATAAATCTGCGCCTCCTGCGCCAGGGCTCGCGCGAGGAAGACGCGCTGCTGCTGGCCACCCGATAGCTGGCTGATCTGTCGCCGAGCGAACTCCTGCATGCCGACCTTCTCCAGGCACTCCATAGCGGCGGCCCGGTCGGCGCGACCCGGACGGCGGATCCACCCCACGCGCCCGTATCGACCCATCATCACGACATCGAGCGCATCGACAGGGAAATCCCAATCCACGGCCTCGCGTTGCGGAACGTATCCGACAAGCCGGCGGCGGCGTTCGAAGGATTCGCCGTAGATAAGCACCTCGCCGCTGGCGCGCGGAACGACGCCGAGCATGGCCTTGATCAGCGTGCTCTTGCCCGCTCCATTGGGGCCGATGATCCCGATGAGCCGGCCCTCGGGCGCTTCGAACTCGACATCCCAAAGCACGGGCTTGCGATGATACGCGACGGTAAGATCGCGCACCGTGACCGGCAGCGGTCCCGCCTTCGCCACGGCTTCGTCCGCCGCACACTTGGCAGAGGCCGATACTTCGGTGGCCTCCGAAGATTGAGAAATCACTTTAGCGCCCCCACAATCGTATCAACGTTCGAGCGAACCATGCCGGGATAGGTTCCGGCCTGCGTTCCATGCTTGCCCATCGCGTCCGAATAAAGCGAGCCGCCTATAACGACGTCATGCTCGCGAGCCCGGCAGCCCTCGATCAGGGCCTTGATGTTTTTGTCCGAAACGCTGGTCTCGACGAACACGGCTTTGATCTTACGCGTCACGAGCGCATCGACCATCTGATTGATCTTGTAAACCCCGGCTTCGGACTCCGTGCTGATCCCCTGGATGGCGATGACCTCGATGTCGTAAGCATCGCCGAAATACCCGAAGGCGTCGTGCGCAGTCACAAGAATGCGCTTTTCTTCGGGGATTGTGGCGATTTGCTCGCGGGCGTATTGATCGAGCGCGGCCAGCTCGGCGAGGTAGGGCTCCGCGCTGCCGCGGTAATCCTCGGCGTGGTCGGGGTCAAACCCGGCCAGCAGGTCGCGGACGAACTCGCCGCACCGGCTCCAGATCGATACGTCAAACCAGACGTGGGGATCGTATTGACCCTGAAACTCGGGTGGCTCGCGCATGAGGTCCTCGGATAATTCCTCCGTGACGGCATAGACCGGCTGGCGGCGCGCCAGGCGCAGCAGGACGTCGGCCATCTTGCCTTCCAGATGCAGACCGCTATAGAGGATAAGATTCGCGCCGCGCAGTTTGGTGACGTCGCCCGGCGAAGCCTTGTAGAGATGCGGGTCGATCCCCTCGCCCATCAGGGCGGAAACCGAGACGTGATCGCCGCCGATATTGCGGGCCAGATCGGCGACCATGCCGGTCGTGGCGACGATGGGGATCGGATAGGGACCGTCATATCCGTCGCCTGTATTGGCGTGTTCCGAGGTATGGTCGTGATCCTCATCCGCCGTAGCCTTGGCGGAGGAAGAAGCCCTGGCGGGGGCGGAGGCGCCATCATCGGTTTCGCTGCCGCCCGAGCATGCAATCAGGGCGAGGCCAAAGGTAAAAATCAAGGCGCTCAGGACCCCGAGCCGCCCCAGTTTCGGAATGAGTTCAGTATCGCTCGTTACTCGCTTTTTCATAACTCGCCTTTTCCGCATCGTTTCGTCGTTCTCGCACATCTTGTCGATATCCTTCGATGCGGCTGTCTATAACGGTTTGTAGCACAGGCTACACTTCGCCCGTATTTTGGCAAAGTCCACGCGATGCGTCCAGCACGAACTCGCGTGATTCCGAAGCCGGCGTGATCGGCCCGAGAAAAGACACGATGAAAGATGCTCGGAAATTCATCTAAGTTGGGGTATAAGCTCGGGTCTAAAATCGAAAGGGAGTAAGAATCATGAATGCAAGTAAACTGGGGGCAGGTCACATCAAGCGGAACGCGGCGAGCATCGTCACGGCGTGCGTC
This sequence comes from Candidatus Sumerlaeota bacterium, assembly GCA_021772735.1. GTDB lineage: Bacteria > Sumerlaeota > Sumerlaeia > MVZB01 > JAJFLK01 > JAJFLK01. Next base: position 2,329 of record JAJFLK010000067.1, read on the forward strand.
CTGGCCGCCACGATAAGCGGCTGCGCGATGCTCGGCCTGGGCAAAGCGGCGAACCCACTCGTCGGAGATTGGAACATTACGGTCGAATCTGCGCTGGGCACGCAGCAGCAGGTGCTGAGCATCCACGAAGGCGACGAGGGGCTGGCGGGCCAGATCAATGCCGCCAATCCCGATACCGGCGAGACGACGGTCGTCCCGATCTCCAACGTGATGCTGGTCGAGCAGGCCGTGACGTTCGACATCACGTTTAAGTTCGGCGAGAACGAGCTGGCGGCCAAATTCGCGGGCGTCCTCGATGGCGACGCGCTGACCGGCGAATTCGTGACCGACTTCGGTAACGGCTCGGTGACCGGCACCCGGGCGATGGCCGAGTAACGGCGCCTCCTACGGTGATCGCAAAGAAATTGCGGGCTTTCTTCCGGTAAGGGGGAGGGAGCCCGCATCTTTGTTTCTTACGGTTCCGGCTTAATTCCCACGGCGGGCAATCCGGCGCGGAGATTGCTCAGTCTGATGTTGTGAACGCCCGCCTTCGGCCAGCC
>JAJFLK010000068.1 GCA_021772735.1 Candidatus Sumerlaeota bacterium
GACATTGGTGGGACGGTCAATCCCTCGCCACCGCCGATTTATGGCGCGCATTGCAGGCCCATCGCACACCAGCAGACTGATCTCATGGCCCGCCTCCAGGTCAAGCGACTCGGAAAATTCCCGCATCCACGCGATGCACTCGCCTTGCGCACCTCGGGCATATCGTCCAAGTCTTCCTCGGCTCGTGCACTGAATTTCGATATCGGACGTGATGTTCGTTTCGCTCTCATTGCCTGGCCCCGTGGCGGACCCGGGCCGGCCGCTCCCGCCTTGCGCGGGGGGTGCGGTACGGTTGCCCGCAAGCAATGCTTCTAAGGCTGGGTTTGAACCTCGGGCGAGTTCGCCTCTTCTGTTTGCCCGGCTTGCTCGCTGCCGGCCGTTGCCTCGGCTTCGGCCTCGTCGGTTTCGGTACTATCCGGCGTCTGATCGCCAGGGGTCTCAAGCTCGGCGTCGGCCGATTCTTCGGGCGTTTGGGTCGTTTCTCCGAGGCGGCTTTCCTGCATCTGCTGAGCCAGTTGCTGCGCTTGCTGCGCGATTTCGGAATTCGGATAATCCTCGGATGCCTGGCGCAGAGTGGCCAGGGCCGATTCCACATCCCCATCCTTAAAAGAATCCTGGGCGAGCTGGAACTGAGCCATCGCGCGGATGCGCCCGACTTCGGGCAGGTTGTATTCATCAACGATGCGCCGCAACATGTCGCGACCTTCCTCTTTGCGTTCAAGCAGAAATAGGGTTTCGGCCTGATCAAAAAGGAGCGGAACGAGGCGCTCGCTCAGAATCTCGATATCGGATTCTCTCTTGCTGACCCCAAGCGAGGCTTCGAACTGACCGAAGGCCTCCTCGTTGCGCTCCATCTCGAGGAGAATCTTGCCCGAGCTCTTGTGCGCGAACGAGGCCGTCTGTGCTTCGGGGAACCGTTCCAGATAATCAGTGAACACTCCGAGCGCGGAGGGAAGCTCCCCGTTACCCACATGGATGGCGGTCAGATTTTGAAGCGCGGCGAAATGCCGGCTCAAGATCAGCTGCGTCGTCGGATCACGCTGCAGGATTTCATCATACAGGATTACCGCTTCATCTTTGCGATCGTTCGCCTGCATGAGATCGGCAATTCGCATATGAAAGAACTCGCGCGTATCGGCGTCATGGGGCCTGAGAGTTTCTGAGGTTCGAAGGGCTTCTTCGAGCGCAAGTATCGGCTGGCGTTCCTCAAGATAAGTTCTGATTTTCAGATCGACCGCGTTCAGGCCGGGCACCGTCGAGGTTCCGCCGGCCTGGTTGATCAGAACGTCTAGAACTTCACGCGAGTCGGCGTATTCGCGGTCCACGTAATAGCACTCAGCCAGTCCGAATCGCGCGATCATCGCGTTTTCGCCTTCGGGATAACGCCTGAGGAAATCCTGATAGGCGATCGTCGCTCCGAGCACGTTGCGCTCAGCAAGGAGGCTCTGGGCTTCGGTCAGTCGTTCTTCCTCGGTCTTGCCGCAGCCGAACCCAAGAAGGGCCGCAAAGACCACGAATCCCAGACGGGCGACGATTCGCGGCCCCGGGCCGCAGCCGTCTTTTTCCGTTGCGGGGGCCTTGGCGCAAGTATTTTCAGTATGGTCTGATCCGTCCCGGGTTTTGATCATTCGTTCAGTCACGTCTTTCATGAATTTGACTCACCTGTTGCGGCCGGTTGCGGGGCCATCGTTGTGCCGAACGCTCGCCGATTCCTCTGCGCGGCTGCTCCGCGAATACAAAAAAAGCGCGACTTTCCTCAATGTGGATCCAGCCGCAGTATCTGGCCGCACACCCCGAAAGTTTAGCCGTGGGCCGGTCCGGCTGTCAAAACCATTCACTCCAGGGGGCCTATCCGGTCGGGCAGAACGGCCCCTGTGCCGGGGGATTCTCGAATGTCATGTCGCCGGGGCCTGGATATCGAGTTTGCAAGACGGCCCGCGAGACTCAACTTAGAGCGCATTGAAGTCGATAAATCACTTGGGTCACGGAACAGGACGTTCCACAGGAGACCGAAGCGCCCAGCAGAGGGCGAGCTCCTATTCGAGTCAGGTCTGATCGGCCGCCCGTCAGGTTACGCACCGCGCAATGGATAATACCTCTCAAGAGCCGTTCGTTATCCTCCTGGTCGAGGATGATGCCGCGACACGCCAGTTCATGAAGCTCCTGCTCCGCAATCACGGCCACGAGGTCATCGAGGCCGAGAACGGGCTTGTCGGATACGAGATCGCCCGCACCAAGAAGGTCGATCTTGTTCTCTCGGACGTCATGATGCCCAAGATGAACGGCATCGAGATGTGTCGTCGCATCAAGCAGACTCCGAAGCTAGAGCTGCTTCCCGTCATCCTTGTGACCGCGCTCGATCAGGAATCGGACCGCATCGAGGGGCTCAATGCCGGCGCCGATGAATTTCTCACCAAACCGGTCAACGAGCTTGCTCTGCAGATTCGCCTGCGCAACTTCCGCCGGGTCATCGCGCTCCAGAACGAGGTCAAGGAAGCCTGCGGCAACGCCGAGCAGCTTGTGCGCGAGCGAACGGTCGAGCTCGAAAATACGATCGACGAACTGCACATCACGCAGGCCGAGGCCGCAATCGCTCAGCTTGAGGTCATCCATCGCCTTGCCGCCGCCAGCGAATACAAGGATTCGGACACCGGATCGCATATTCAACGCATCTCGGAATACTCGCTGATTCTTGCCAAATGCCTGGGCTGGTTCTCGCCCGATGATACCGTGCAGATCAGCCAGGCCGCGACGATGCATGACGTCGGCAAGATCGGCATCGCGGATTATATCCTGATGAAGCCGGGCCTCCTGACCAGCGACGAGTTCGAGGAGATGAAAAAACACACGATCCTGGGCTGGCGTCTGCTTTCGGGTTCTTCGACGCCGCTGCTTCAACGCGCGGCCGTCATCGCGCGCAGCCACCACGAGCGATGGGACGGGAGCGGGTATCCGGACGGACTGATCGGCGAAGACATCCCGCCCGAAGCGCGCATTGTTTCGGTCGCCGACGTTTTCGACGCGCTGCGCGCCCAGCGTTGTTACAAACCCGAGTACCCCATCCAGCAATGTATCGAGATGATTAAGTCGAGATCAGGCCAGCACTTCGACCCCGAAGTTGTTGAAGCCTTCACGGTCTGCGCCAAAGACATCATTGAGGTCGATCACGGCCTCGATAACCTCGAAGTTGCCTGACCTTCACGCGCTCGCATTACGACGCAGCTTCATAAATCGCCGGCTTGTATACGGGAGCGGGTATCGGCTTCCCATTCGCTTTGGCCGCTTCGAGCCACGCATCCTTCGCGATTTCGGCTTCTCGCAACGCCTCGCCTGGTGACTGCCCGAAGGCGGAGCAGGATTCCAGGTCGGGGATGTCTGCAATGTATCCGCTGTCCTCTTCGCTGTAGAAGATATTGATGTGGTAGTCCTTCATTATTTGCATCTTCCTTGGCCCAGGGGTTCCTACTGCGGAAACGAAATATAGCGCCGGACTTCATCGGTGCGGAAGCCGATGGCCATGGGCCGGATGATGCCCGGCAGCGCGGCGACATCGTAAAGCTCGCGGACGATGCCTTCGAAACGCAGCCAATGGGGCGCGTCGCCGGTCTTCAGGTTCACGATCAGCAGGCCGCAGCGCGTTTCGGCCTCGCGCGAGTTTAGATTATCATCCAGATCCAAGTCCTGGAACGTCCGGTTCTCGCGCCGATCCGAAAGGCCGACGATCGCCCAATCGCCGACGAACGCCAGGCCGCGCGCGTATCCGGGGCAGAAGGCGACCTCCTCGAATTTGCCGCTGGCCTGATCGATGCATCCGAAAAAGCCCGTGCCCGAGTTGATGACCCAGAGCCGATCCTGATACCAGCGCGGCGAATGCGGCATCGAAAGCCCCTCGGCGATGACCTCGTTCGCTTCGATGTCGACGACGACGCCCGACGTGCGCCGCTTATCGCGCCAGCCGTCCGAGACATCCGAGCGGCTCACGGCGGTCACGTATCGCGGCTTGCCGTCGCGCAGCGCCATACCGTTCAGGTGGCAGCGATCCTCGGGCGCGAGCTTGCTGATCCACGGCGGACGCCAGAGGGGGCGGAAGCTGAATTCCTCGTCCACCGTCGCGATGCAATTGAACTGCGTCGCGGTGAAGACGATGCGCCCGTCGCCATCCACGGCCAGGTCGTGAATATCCAGATCGCCGGTGATGAACGATTTACGCGGCACGTAGCAGGCGTCGTATCCGTCGTGAGTTTCGCCTGGCGAGAGGACATTCTTGAAGCGCCAGAGCTGATAGAGCGTCGAGAGCCAGATCTCGCCGCCGGGCGTCGCCGTCATGCCCATCACGCGCTCCAGCGTGCGCTCGAACACGGAGAGCCGCCCGTTGGGTTGCAGCCCCAGCAGGAAGACCTTGCCGGTCTGATACGTGGTCAGCGCGATGGAAACCCGCTCGGCCGCCATCCACAGATTGAACTGGCGCGAGGTGTTGATCTCAAGCTTGGGCGCCTCTGCGGCGGGGGCATCGGCCGACTCGGCAGGTGGGGCGTCGACGACCTGGACGCTTCGGCCTCCGGCTTGCGCTTCAGGTTGTCCGGTCTCAGGCGTCGGGTCGGTCATGGGCTCGTTCTTTCGGGTTTCCGTATTGGGTGCGACCCCGTGAGCGAAAAGCTCACCAGATGCGCGCTCGGAACGCAAGAAGTTCAGGCCGCGTAATCGAATAGAGAGCGAAACGCAGCCTCGGCCGAGTCGATTCGCTTGTGAAGCCTGTTCAGCGCGGTTGGGAATTGCTATGCTGCGCGCAGCCAGATTAAGTCTGGGGTCAGATATCCGCGCACGAAAAGCGAAGTGAAGTTTGAATTGAACGCCGAGTCTAAACCGAATCCGTTGCGGGGAGCCGATAATTGAAAGACCGAATATACCTTGCCGTGGGGACTTGCTTCGGGTTGGGCCTTGCGCCAATCGCGCCCGGGTCGTTTGGCGCGCTGGTCGGAGTGGCGATCTTCATCGCGATCGTCCTTGCCGCGCCCGTCGCCGCGCACGGCTGGCTGATCGCTGCGGCGTTGATCCTGTATTGCGTCCTGACCATCGTGATGAGCCCCTGGGCCGAGCGGCATTTTAAGGTCAAGGATTCGGGCAATTACGTCCTGGACGAAGTCGCCGGGTATCTGATGACCGTGCTGCTGTTTCGTCCGCTCGATAATCTCTTGCTCACGCTGATTTGGACGTATCTGCTGACGCGGATCATCGACATCATCAAGCCCTGGCCGTGCCGGCGGCTTGAGTACCTGCCCGGAGGGTGGGGCGTCCTCGCCGACGATCTCTGGGCCTCGGTCTATACGGCCGGCCTCTTGCATTTGATCTATCACTTCGCGCCCGCGCTGTTCGGCGCGGCGGCTTAGGAGCCCAAGCCAGCCCATGATTTCCTCACCGCTCTGGATGATCGCTTCGGGCGCATTCGTCCTCGCCGCCGCCTGCTATCTGCTTTACATCATCTCGGGGCCGCTGGAGAACGTCGGCCGCCGGATCGGCCATCTGTTGCGGCTGCCCGAGGATGTCATCGCGTCGACGTTCCAGGCCTTCGCGACGTCGGGCCCGGAGATCGTCATGGCGATCCTGGCCGGGACGGCGTTCATCGCGGCTCCGGCTTGGGAGGGACTGGCCGAAGGCGAGAAAGGCAGCTCGGGCGCGCTGAACATGGCGTTCTCGGCGATGAACAATCTGCTTGGCATCGGCTGCGTGGCGATGGTCTACATGCTCTGGAAGAAAACGGTCGGGCGCGAAGAGGCTGTGGAATCGCCACCGAGCGTGCGGATCGGGCTGATTTTCTATGTCGTCGCTTCGGGTTGCCTCGCGTTGTTTATCACCGATGCTTCGATCAGCGTCATCGAAGCCTGGGCGCTGGCCGGGATCGGCATCGTGTTTATCGTTTGCCAGATTCTCGTGCCGGTGTGGATTCGCGGGAGGCATTCGGCCGGGGGCGATAGTGCGGGTGATGCCGGCGATCCAGACGATGCCGAGGATCCGGATGAGGACGAGGCAGGCACGACCGACAATTATGTTCCTCCCGTCGGCGTCGTTCCCTGGCTGAGAGATCTGGTCAGCTACGGGTTCGTCTACATGTTTCTCGTCTACGCGCTCATCATTTTTATCCGCGAGTGTCTCGGCGCGACGTTCAACCTGGCGACGATCGGGTTCGCATCGGTCGGCGGGATACTGATTATGTTCACGAGTTATGTCTCCAGCTTTCCGGAGTTTATGATGGCATTCCGATATGCGGCGGGCGGGAAGAAAAGCGCGCTGCTCGCGATGCTTTTCGGTTCTAACGTGATTGATCTCGCGTTCGCGGGGTTCCGGGCGATCTGGCGCAACGAGGCGATGGAAGTCTATACGACCGGCCGGTTTCCCGAATTATTGCCGATCTATATCTGGGCGCTTCCGGTGGTCGCGCTGGCGTCGCTCGCGGCCTTGTGGACGAGGACGTTCAAATACAAGCATTCAATCCCGCTAGTCCTCCTATACCTGGTATACGTCATCTCCGGCTTCATCCTGCTCTAACGTTGAATCCGCAACGCGAGATGGTTTGGCTTGACCGGCCTCGCGTCGCGCCGGTAGCGTGGAACCCGATTGCGAATCTACATCGTTAGACGATTTGTGAAGAAGCCCCCGCGCGCGGGGGCAAGAGGTCGATGTCGTTCAGCCCATTGCTACCCCTTGCTCGGTTGATCCCGTGCGCGTCGAGCCTGTCGCATTGGACGCGGTTGAGCGCATGCGGCCTGGCCCTCGTGTGGGCTTTCATTCTTTGTCCGCGTTGGAGTTTCGCGCAGGAGATCGCGCTGGCCGGGACGGTCACGGGAGTCTCTCGCGTCCCTGATCCAGCAGAGGCGGGATACAAGGATTGCCTGACGCACGTTCGATTTCGCGTCGACACCGTGTATTCGGTCAAGTCCGATCATTCCGTCAAAGCCCTGGATGTCAGCAAGCTCGGCGAGACGGACATCATCGTCTGCATGTGGGGCTTTCGCGATGGCGTGCTCGAACCACCCGCCGGGCTGCGACCCGGTAATTGGGCGAGGCTGGCGCTCATTCCATTCGATCAGGTCGAGCGCCAGTATGATTCGCTCATGCGTGTGGACGATATCGGGGATTATGAACTCCCGGTTTTTTGGGCTACCGGCCAGGAGTTATTCGCCTCGGATCCCGGCGGCTCGGGCGATGGCGAATCCGAAGCCGGTGCGGAAGATTCGGCGCCCGGCAGGATGCTTCCGCACTCAGCCGTCACATGGGCGTATGGCCCGGCCGCGCCGATCGAGTTTGCCGAGCTGACCCGATTTTTTTCAAAGGGGCGGCGGGCGGGCGAACGGCCGACGCGACTGCGTCCCACCGTTCGACGTATCGTCGAAATCCTCCGATCGCGCGGAGGAGAACGATTTAATTCGCCCGATGGCGCGTTCGTTTTTTATCATTACAAATATCTGTATACGCCGGATTTCTGGATTGCGCCGGCGGGCTCCCAGACGCCTCCGGATCGTGCACCGCTGAGGATCATTACGGACTTTCACGCGCAGCTTCGTTCTCTTGGCGTCGAGCTGATCCTGCTTTTCCCGCCACGCGCGGCGGCGGTCTTTCCGGATCGAGCGACGGGTCTCGATTATGATTACGGTCGCGACGGTCGAGTGGACATTTATTTCGAGAAGTTCACCGGCGAGCTGGAGCACGGAGGGATTCGCGTCCTGGACATCCATTCGGCCCTTATGGCCGAGAGGTATGAGACCGGAGCGGACGGAACGGCTTACCCGGTCTACACGCCGGACGACGAGCACTGGTCGCCGCGCGGGGTGCAGATCACTGCGGACCTGATTGCGGATCAAATCCGCGACATGGATTGGTATCGGACTGCGAAATCCTCGAATTTATTACCTCAATTCCTGCACGAAGAGCGTGATGAGGTCTATAAGCCCGGCGATTTCGCGCCGCGCCTGTATCACCGGATAATCCCCGACGACCCGAGCGATTCCATCCTCAACATGTACGCCCATGACGCGAAGGTCATTCTGATGGGAGATAGTTTCACGAGAATGTATGAAGAGCGGGGCGCTGACTTGCACAGTCATCTGGTCGCGCAATTGAGCCTTCCGGTTTTTGTGATCGGACATCACGGCGCCGAGGCGCACACGAACGCGCGTCGTCACGCCGCCAACCGCACCCACTGGGAAAACGTCGAAGTTGTGATCTGGGAGATCGCCGTGGACTTCCTGGCCGAGCGTCGCCCGGGAACCTGGACTCCCGTCAATTTGCTGAAGTGAAAGAAATGAATCAGAATAAATTGAACGGGGCGTCTGAGAATCAGGCGCCCAGAGCGTCGCTGAGAATTTCAACCAGGCGAGTATATCCGCCGTCGTTCGGATGCAGTCCGTCTTCGAGGAGGGATTCCCAGCCCGAAGACGCCTCAAATTCTCGGCGCGCGTCAATCAACCGCAGCCCCTCGTCGCCCGTCGATTCGATCCACTGGCGGATTGACGCCGCGACTTGCTCGTTGCGTACGTCGAGCTCCGGCTTGTCGCTGCGGGGCAGGGGAGTCAAAACCTGGACGACGGATTCGGGGCTCTTGCTCCGGATCTGTCCGATGATCGCCCGAATATTTTCAAACGACTCATCGGCTGTAAGCCGATCGTTCGTCCCGATCAGGATGACGTAAGTTTCGGCCTCGACGATCCGATAGGCTCGATCGAGCACATCGCGAGTTGATTCGCCGGGGATCGATTCGTGGCGGAAGCCCTCGGAATCGCGGATCGAGCCGACAAAGCGAACGTTCGGATTACGGGCGGAGAGGCGTCCTCGGAGTCCGTGGCCCTCACCCCAGAAAATACTGTCGCCAATCATCGCGACATTGCGCTGGTGGACGACGTTGATCCGCACGCCGAGGCCATCGATTGAATTCAGCGCGGCCTGCCCGAGGAATGTAGGCCCCGATGCATCTGCGGTGATCGTATCTGTCGCGACCTCGGCATTCATATCAATATGGAGGCTTGAATCCGAAAGATAGGTGGCCGTGGTTGCCAGCGAATCACTAGGTTCGGCGCGGCCCTGGATCAGAAGCCCCGCAATCGCAATCACGACAGCCCCGGAGAGCAGAATCGGCGTGAGGCTCCTGGCGACTAGCTCGGACAAGCTCTGTATGGCTGCGTTCGGGCGCGCCTGGTCCGCTTCGGCGCGACGCAGTTTTTCGTCACGCGTTCTCCGGTCCAAATAGTCCGGATCGTCAAGGAACTTTGAGCGAACTGCGATCATGATTCGAGCTGAGAACTTTCGCTGATTCGGCCGAGGTGGCCAAGTCCGGACAGCCGCTTCGCCTGCCCTTCAGGCATTAAGACCCGGCGAATGCCGTCCGGGTTTGGTCCAGTTGTATGATGACCGCACGCCAATAGGCAATCATAAAATGACGCTCGTGTCATCATTTCTTCATCGGCGATCGCCTTGATGCACTTAAGCGATGTATTTTGAATCAGTTATGGATTTTGCTAATTCGGGGCGATTGCGGGGCAAGGGGCCCCACTTCGGGAGCCAGCTGTCTGATTATTCATTGAATGGGGAGCTCTTGATCCTGCCTCGAAACTGGAGCCAGCGGTCCAAAAAGCGGGCGCGAGACGCCGGGCAGGCGGTGGCCTGGTCCTTCCAGAGCCGGCTGACCTCATTTTTGAGGCCGAGACGCGGGTGCAATTCGAGAGCGCGCCGGACGTCGTCATTCGGCAATTCCCAGAACCTCAAACCTGTAATGTCCGCAGCAGCGCCCGCATTCAGCAGATGGGCTTCATGCCCGTGCCGGGGATCGACCCTTACATTGAGATGGAGCGAGATTGCCTCTGCCAGCTTGTCGCCCCGCCTGTCTTCCCAGCCCTGGGATGAAACGAAATCGCGCGCGGCTTTGGAGCCGTGAACGGCAAAACAGCAGGTGCCGGGTCGAGATTTTGAATATTGCTCGGCCAATCCAAGATCGTGGAGAAGGCAAGCCACGTAAAGCAGTTCGGCGTCGAATTTCATCGATTCGAGCGATCCGAAGACCCTGGCCCAGAGCCAGGTTCGGACGCAGTGGTTGAGCAACGCCGCCGATGAGGCCCCGGCACACAGGGCCTCGGCTGCCTGGGCTGTGCTCGAATCCGGCGGCTTCATGTCGGTCGCGTCCAACACCGACGCTCCGGCGTCGTGCAGCCCGAGTTTCCATCGAGTCTGCGTCGGCAGAACCCGCAATTGCAGGACCGTCGCCTGCCAGAGCATTGCGATCCGCTCGGCCCAGATCAAAGCCCCGCCCGTGGCTTCGGCCCACGCCAGCGTTCCGACTTCGGGTCTCTTCATTTGACGGTAATCCCCCCGACCTCTTAATTGATCCGTTCGAGCCGGATTGGCAGGCCGTCAAGAGGTTTGGAGATCGGCGCTTCGAGGACCGGCATCTCATATCCTTCAGGAATCGACCAGCGGTAACGCAGCACGAGCTGGTGCATGATCGCGCGGATCTGAGTCTCGGCGAATCGATATCCGATGCACAGGTGCGGCCCTCCGCCGAAGGGAATGAAAGAGTGCGTGTGGCGTTCGTGCTCGGCGCGCTCCGGGGAGAATCGTTCGGGGTCCCAAATCTCGGGATCCGTCCACCACTCGGGCATGTAGTGAGTGTGTATGGGATAGATCGAGACCATCGTCTTCGGCGGGATGCGATATCCGCCGTATTCAATCTCGACGTTGGTCTCGCGGATTATTGCGGGCAGAGGCGGATACATCCGGAGCGCCTCACGCAGGACCATCGTGTGTTGCTCAAAATTGTCGAGATCGTCGAACCCGGCGTGCTCGGCGCCCAGGGCGCGGCTTTCCTCGCGCAGGCGATCCTGCCACTCGGGATGCTTGGCGAGGCGGTAGATCATCGAGCTCATCGTGCTGGTGGTCGTGTCGTGCGCGGCCATCATCAGGAAGATCATGTGGTCGATAACTTCGCTATCGGAGAAAGTGCCGCCTTCCTCGGATTCGGCGTGGCACAGGCGGCTGAACGTATCGGTTTCTTGGGATGCGCGCTTGCGTTCCATCATTTTCTTGAGGTAGCCGATCATGAACTTGCGGCCGTTGATGCCCCGCGTGTAGGTCAAGCCGGGAATCGGAACGCGCAGGATGGACATCGATGAGCCGACCATATCGATGAACGCCTTGTTCATCTGGTCGGCTTCGGGGCCGGATTCGGTCCCGATGAAGATCGATGTGGCGATATCGAGCGTAAGTTTCTTGATGGCGGAAAACGCCAGGAGCTGTCCATCCGACGTGTGGATTTCACCTCGCCCATTGGCGCCGGTCTGATCCCAGGCTTCAATCCCCTCGGCGATTTTGGGGTTCATACGATCCAGATAGGCTTTGAGAACGGGCTGCTTGAATGCCTGGAGCATGATCTTGCGATGGTGCTTGTGGTCTTCACCGTCGCGAAGCAGCAGACCGTTGGGGAAGACGTGCCCCATGATTTGCGTCCAGGGGCGGCGCGCCGAGAATCGACGTTCCTTGTCATGAAGAACGAGCCGGTTCGCATCGGGGCCGAACAGCGTGCAGGTGCGCATGATGCCGAGCCCATGGATCGAGACGAGCCCACGATCTTCGAATTTTTTGGTGATCAGCGCGCGCATATGCCGCGGGTCGAGCATACCCCGCAAAGACTCAATGGCTCCCGCTCGGGGAACTTCATTGAAGCGCCTGAGCTTTGTGGCCCCAGCCTCGGATGTGGATGCCTGGATCATGTTTCTATGTGGTCCCCCCTGATTGCTATCCGATCGAACGCCTGACAGGGAGTCAATTTGCGAGCCTGCGAGATGCGCGATCGAGTCCTCAATTCAAGTCTTCAATATTTTCGGGCCAAATGATAACCGCAAGCGAACATAAATGGGAAGCCTTGGGCGATTGGCGACCGACTGGCCGGGCATGCATTGATGTGTGGACCCGAGCGGGATCCCAGGCAGGCGGAGGATTCGGAGAAGACGATTCCCTTGTCGCCGGCCGGACCCCTTGATACGCTGAGGGCTCTTGAGTCAGAACCAACTTGCGGGATCGGCTCGCCGGCGCGGGCCAGGGGGGAAAGATGATCGGCATAATCGCCTGCGGCGGATACGTTCCATACAACCGCCTCCAGCGCAGCGAAATTCAGAAGGAATTCGGGACGAATGGGCTCAAGGGCGAGCGCGCCATTGCGGGCTTCGACGAGGATTCAGCGACGATGGCCGTCGCCGCCTCGCTCAACGCCTTATCAAACGGAGCGGTCCGCGATCTTGCGGGTGTCTATTTCGCGACGACCACCTCGCCATACGCAGAGAAGCAAAGCGATACCCTGATCGCCGCTGCGCTCGATCTTTCCGACCAGATTCGCACTGCCGAATTCACGAACACCCTGCGCGCGGGAACGACCGCCCTTCGCGCCGCTTTCGATTCCGTCACGGCCGGCGCCTCCTCGGTGCTGGTCACTGCGGGCGATATGCGGCCCGGCGGGGCATCGGGTCAGAACGAAGCGACGTTCGGAGACGCCGGCGCGGCGTTGATTATCGGGAGCGAAAACGTCCTGGCATCGGTCGTGGGCTCGGCGTCGATCGCACTCGATATCGTCGACACTTGGCGCAACCAGGGCGATACGATGGTCCGCAACTGGGACGAGCGGTACCAGATGGCGTATGGATACGGCGAGGCCATCCCGCGCGTGCTCAAAGCCGTCTTCGAGGAGACGGGCGTCAAGGCCGAAGATATTTCAAAGGTGATCTTCCCGGTCGCGCCCAAGGCGCAGGCGCTTCTCTTGAAGCAGGGGTTCGAGCGCGGGCAGGTCGCCGATAGTCTGCTCAATGATGTCGGCCTGACCGGCGCGCCGCATCCGCTTCTCATGCTTGTAAATGAATTGGAGCAATCTTCGGCGGGGGATAAGATCCTCCTGCTCGGGTACGGCGAGGGCGCCGACGCGATCATCTTCGAGGTGCGGCCGGAAATTGCGAATTTCAAGCCGCGCCGCTCGGTCGCCGATCTGGTTGCTTCCAAACGAAACGACATCACCTATGCGACCTACCTGAAATGGCGTCAGCGCCTCGACACCGAACCGCCCCGGCGCCCCGAGCCCTCGCGGCCGTCTTCGCCGTTCATGCGCCGCCGGGCGAAAAACAACCTCGCGCTCTATGGCTCGCGATGCACCGCGTGCGGAACGCCACAGTTCCCCGCGCAGCGCGTCTGTTATAAGTGCCGCAAGCGTGACGAGATGGAGCCCTACGGATTCCGCGATAAATCCGGACGGTTGACGACCTGGAGCGCGGATTACCTCTCCTATTCCTTGAGCCCGCCTGAGATCGTCGCGGTGATTGATTTCGAAGGTGGCGGGCGCATCATGTGCAACATGGCCGATACCCGCCCCGAACAGATTGAGATCGGCCAGAACGTTGAGATGACGCTGCGCAAGATGTTCACCGCCGGCGGCATCCACAGTTACTTTTGGAAAGCGCAGAATATTCGCTAGAATAATCGGCAAGAGATTTGGTCACCACATCGGCCCGGAAAAGGAATCAGCGAAATGACACGAGGCATTCGAGATAAAGTCGCCATCATCGGCATGGGCTGCACGAAGTTCTCCGAGTGGTGGGATAAGAGCGCATCGGACCTGCTGGTTGAGGCCGCGTTCGAAACTTACGAATCGGCCGGGATCGATCCGAGCCAGATCGATGCCTGCTGGCTCGGGACGCTCGGCTCGGGCGAATCCGGGCTGATGCTCTCCGAGCCGCTCAAACTGGATTACGTTCCTGTCACGCGGGTCGAGAACTTTTGCGCCTCGGGCAGCGAGGCCTTCCGCCAGGCGTGCTACGCCGTCGCTTCGGGCGCAAGCGATATGGCCATGGCCGTCGGCGTGGAGAAGTTGAAGGACAATGGATATAGCGGCCTTGTCGGGCGCGGCGGCGATACGGACGGCACCGAGCCGGCGATCAGCGCGCCCGCGTCGTTCGCGTTGCTGGCTCCGGCGTATTTCCACAAATACGGCGTGGACCCGGAGAAGGGCAAAGAAATCCTCTCGCGCATCGCCATGAAGAACCACGCCAACGGCGTGATGAATCCGCGCGCGCAGTATCGGCGCGCGGTGACGATGGAAAGCTGCCAGACCTCGCCGATGGTCGCCGCGCCGCTGGGGATCATGGATTGCTCGGGCGTCTCGGATGGCGCCGCCGCCGCGATCGTCGTCCGGGCCGAAGACGCGCATAAATACACCGACAACCCGCTTTATGTGAAAGGCCTCGCCGTCGCTGCGGGTCCAGGCGAGGGGCAGTTCGATCCGGAATACGATTTTACGACCGTGCGCGAGAACGTCCGCGCGGCCGAGCTTGCATACGCCGAAGCCGGCATCACCGATCCGCGCGCGCAGATCTCGATGGCTGAGGTGCATGATTGCTTCACGCCGACCGAATTGGTGATCTATGAAGACCTCGGCTTTTCCGAACGCGGCAAGGGTTGGAAAGATGTCCTGGACGGGACGTTCGAGCTTCAGGGCGCGCTGCCGGTCAATCCCGATGGAGGGCTGAAATCTTTCGGCCATCCGATCGGGGCGTCGGGATTGCGCATGATCTTCGAATGCTGGACGCAATTCCGCCGCGAGGCGGGCGAGCGTCAGATCAAGAAATTGAAAAAACCAATGCTCGGCCTGACACACAACCTCGGCGGGCGTCCGTGGAAGTGCGTCGCGTTCGTTGGCATTTATGGGACGGAACTGGGTTAAAGCTCGAGTTCGGAGCGGCCTCTGAAATTTTTTCCATGAATACTAC
Source organism: Candidatus Sumerlaeota bacterium (assembly GCA_021772735.1). Taxonomy (GTDB): domain Bacteria; phylum Sumerlaeota; class Sumerlaeia; order MVZB01; family JAJFLK01; genus JAJFLK01. The sequence goes on from JAJFLK010000068.1 coordinate 14,787, forward strand.
CTGCCCGGCGTGCCGCGAGCCGATGCTAGGCGCACGCGCGGATCGATCAGCGCGTATGTCAGATCAACGAGAAAGTTGATCGTTAGGAACACTGCGCCAGTCAGGATCAGGTAGGCGATGATGACGGGTTGATCCTGTTCGGTGATCGAGCGCATCAGCAGCCGTCCGAGGCCCGGCCAGGCGAAGATGGTCTCGGTGATGACCGAGAACGCGAGCAACTGGCCGAACTCGACGCCGGTGACGGTGACGATCAGGATCAACGAATTGCGCAGCGCGTGTTTACCGACGACCTGCGACTCGGGAACGCCGCGGGCCCGCACGACGCGGATGAACGGCCGGTGTAGAGTTTCCATGATCTCAGAGCGCACGAGGCGGATCAGCATCGCGAGGTGATGCAGCGCGAGCGTCACGGCGGGCAGGATCATATGACGCCATCCGTCCAGAGTGAGCAGGCTGAATTGCATGCCGAATAGCTCGCGCGTTTCGCCTCGATCCGAGGTCGGGAGCCAATCCAGGTTCACGGCGAAAAGCATGATGAAAAGCAGCCCCAGCCAGAACGTCGGCATTGAAATTCCGAGGATCGAGCCACTGAGAATGGCACGCGAAATGAACGCATCGGGACGCGCTCCGCACAGGATGCCGAGCGGGATGCCGATGATGACGGCCAGCAAGAGCGAAGCGGCGGCGAGTTCGAACGTCGCCGGGGCGCGCTCGCCGATCAGCTCGATGACGGAAACACCATCGTAAAACGACTTGCCGAAATCACCCCGGACAACCCGGCCGATGAAGCGCGCGTATTGAACCGGCAGCGGGAGGTCGAGGCCGAGATCGTGACGGAGGTTCTCGCGCGCCTGCGCCGAGGCCGTGCGCGGCAGCAGGAGCGCGACGGGATCGCCGATGGCATACATCGCGCCGAAGACGAGCAAGGAAATCACGAACAGGCTGACAAGGGATTGGACGAGACGTTTGCCGACAAAACGGAACATGGAGGGCCTTACGAGTCGGTTCTGGATTGCCTCAGGTTACGGGCGCGGGGTGGAGACACTCGGACCTAAGGCCCCCCTTAGGGGGGAGGCTTGGGAGGTTAGGCTCCCCTAATAATGCCGAAGGGCGTTTGCTCGTCTTTTTGTCCGAGCGGATTATCGTCGAGGATCGCCTCGATCTGTTTGCGATCTTCGATGCCTGAAGCGCCGAGAACCCAGCCGCCGGCGATGTCGTTGACGTCGACGATGGCTGTAGGCGTTCCGGTCGCTTCGTGGATGCGGCGCGCGACGGCCTCGGGATCGAGCGGCCCAAGGATGACGCAATCCGATTGAAGCGGAGACGTCCCGGCGGCGTCAATCGTCGCGGCCTGGACGCCCGCAATGCGATAGAAATCCCCGCGCCGGCCGATCAGTTTCCCCGCCGCCCCGGCCGCGGATGCCAGGAGGATTCGTGCCGCTCCGCATTCATTGATCGCGCACTGCATGGTCTCGGGCGAGCGAAGCCCGATGCCGTATGGCACCTTGCGCACGAATCGCCAGAGCAGCCGCGCCAGAAGGCCGATCTTGATTTCCCCGACCGGCAGGGCCCGGCCTTGCGTCACGGCAACGACTTTCTCGGAGATGAAATAGATATCGCCGGGGCGCCGCTGCTCGGCCGAATACTTTTCGACCACGGCGAGTATGTCGTCCTCTGCGCCGATGACATGCGTGCGAACCGGGATGCGCAGCCACGTCATGCCGCCGACTTCGATCGTGGGTGATTTTGCTTTGGCCATGAGCGGGGAAGCCACGGGCGAGGGGAGCAGGCACAGGGGCAGACGCCCGCAGCGACGGTATCCTAGGCGACGCCGAGGACAAAGGCGATGATGCCTTTTTGCGCGTGCAGGCGATTCTCGGCTTGATCGAAGGCGATGGAGTTCGGCCCGTCGAGGACGTCATCCGTGATTTCCTCGCCGCGATGCGCGGGGAGATCGTGCATGGCGAGCGCGCCATCGGGCGCGGAGCGCATCAGCTCGGCGTTGACCTGATACGTGGCGAAGAGCTTGGCGCGCTTGGCGGTTTCTTCCTCCTGGCCCATGCTCGCCCAGACGTCCGTATAGACGGCGTCGGCCGAGGCGACCGCCTCGTGCGGATCATGGCTGAAGGCATACGCCGCGCCGGTGCTTTCCCGATCGCCGGCCGAAGCGTCCAGCACGCTCTGCGCGGGCCCGTATCCTTCGGGCGAAGAGATCGTCACGTTCACGCCGAGCTTCGCGCCGACCGCGATCAGCGAGTGGCAGATGTTGTTGCCGTCGCCGATGTAAGTCAGATTGCGTCCGCGCAGATTGTCCACGCCGCCGAGCTTCTCGGCCAACGTCAGGTAATCCGCCATGGCCTGGCACGGATGCTCTTCGTCGGAGAGGGCGTTGATGAGCGGGATCGACATGTTGTCGGCCAGTTCGTCGATCGTCTTCTGGGTGAAGGTCCGCGCCATGACGATATCGAACCAGCGCTCCAGGTTGTGCGCGACATCGGAGACGCTCTCGCGCTTGCCCATGCTTATCTCCGAAGGGGCGAAATACACTGAATGGCCACCGAGCTGGAACATGCCGATATCGAATGTGGCGCGGGTTCGCAGCGAGGGCTTCTCGAAAAGAAGGGCCATGGACATGCCCGAGCACAGCGGGGTCGGCTCGCCGCGTTTCAGTTTCGCCTTGAGGTCGGCCGAGATCGCCATGATCCGGGCGACTTCCTCGATCGAGAAGTCGCCGGCCCGCCGAAAGTCTTTCTT
>JAJFLK010000069.1 GCA_021772735.1 Candidatus Sumerlaeota bacterium
CATGGAAGACACGACCGGCAATCCGCACGGGGACGTCGTCGCGGAAATCGAGCGGTATATCGTCATGCCGGGTCAGGCGTGCGCGTATAAGATCGGGCAGCTCAAGATCCTCGAGCTTCGCGACCGGGCCCGCGCGGAGCTCGGCGATCGGTTTGACCTCAAGGCGTTCCACGATGTGGTGCTGGGCAACGGCAGCCTGCCGCTGGAGATTCTTGAGCAAGTCGTGGATCGGTATATCGCGTCGGAGTGAGATGTAGAAGAAACGCCTCAGCCGATTTTTCCCCTATTCAACTGCGAACATATCATCCGTGCGCACCTTTCCGGGGCTGGGGACGAAAGCTTTGATTCCGGCCGACCGCGGGAATAACGTGGGGGTAGTAACCCCGGCGAAGAAGCGCTACAATCGGCCAGGTCTTGAAATTGCTGTTGATCTCTGAATTAGTGGGAATCGATGCGAAAGATTTTACTCATCCTAGTGTGGACCGTGGGACTGATGGGAATCGGCGCTCTTGAAATTGCGAATGGATTATTCGAACTTATTCCGATCCGAAAATACATCGATTCCTTCTCGAATGATTCTCGGTTCGTCATCGAACGTTGGGGTCGTGATGGAGCAGAGTCCCAGCATAAGTACAATGTTGTGATACGCTATGTTTCCGGAAGAAAAGGCCCTTATGCCACATTAAGGGTGTACGATGCAGGCTTTGGAATGGATATTGATGCTTGGACCACTCCCACACTCATTACTACGACCTTGGGATTAGAATTAGATGACTATGGTATCGGAGTCATAGACCGCTCAAGATGGGGGAGCGGACTTCACGGAATCAGAGTTGCAGAAGACGAATTTGGCCTTGCCCGTTCATACATCCAGCTTGTCAATACTGACGAGGACTATGAGCAAGAGTTTCTTATCATCCAAAGTCAAGACGTCAATCGAAGGGCGATGCCAATAGCGACTGGGAAATATCTACTGGATTACGTGCAGGAGGACGACAAGTGGCTTCTCAGTGAATACGACGGAGCCTACTCATTTCTAGGCGTGCGCTCCAACGTGCGATTTTGCCAAGAAGGCCTACTACTGGCCCTGCTGATAATTTCGATGCTCGCATTAGTGGAACCTAATCGAAGACGGCGACTGTCCGCCGAATTGTGTATTCTCTCCGTGATAGTCACAATTCCTCTTTATTTCATGTATTGGGACATCGGCTTTGCGCCAGTGAGGCTGTTTCTGCTGGTCGTGATGATACATCCCGTAAGCGCAATCCTTGAAAGCCGCGTTCATCCGAGTGCCCGCTAAAGTTTCGTTGGCCGGATAGTTCCCTGCCCGCCCACGAGCCTAGCCAATTCGCTCGGCGGCTTGGCGACGACTAGTTTCTCGAATCGGCGGGCGAGGTCCTCATTCTCGGCATCGCCTTCTGCGTCATCGCCTAGGCTTACACTTCGATCGTCGGGCTCACCATATTGATCGAACGAAAAGAGAAACCTGAGTGGCGCGCGACGAGTGACAGGCTTATGAATGTTATTGGGCTTAAGCGCGCCATCTATGGTGAACTGGCTCGTTCGGATCTGCTAAACGATTTACACGAGGATTACATCCGGATCGTGGCGGAAAACGCAGTGCCCTCGACGAGGAATCTGATTCGCACGAACGATTGGCTCGTTTATCTCTATTACGCTCATCTCATCCGCCATTTTGCGCCCGATCCCGAGGCGCGCATCGTGGACTGGGGCGGGCTTTACGGCCACGTGACGGCGATTCTGAGCGCGCTCGGCTACGCCAACTCCACGAACTACCTGTTGCACCGCAGCCAGGCTTACTCGCTCTTCGAAAAACAGTTCGGCCTCGCCACCCTCTACGGCGAACATCCCAACCGACTCGAACTCGATTCGGGCTCGGTCGACGTTTTCATCTCATCGGGCGTCCTGGAGCACGTGCGCGAGGACGGCGTCGGGCGTGAAGATCTGATTCTGAAAGAAGTTGGGCGAGTGCTCAAGCCGGGAGGCCTGCTCGCGGTTTGGAATTTTCCCGCGATGCTGGGAACTTCAGAACTTCTGGCGGTGGCTTTTGGTCGATGGCGTCATTCATTTCGATATTGGGGATCGGACGTCAAAACGCCTTGTCGCGCAAACGGGATTGGAGACGCTGTATTTCGACCGACACAAGTTCCTGCCCGGCAGCGTGATGGAACGGCTGGGACGCCTCGTCGGCCCCGTGCGCCTGACGCGCGCCGACGACCTACTCTCGCATATTCCGCCTTTTTCGCTCTTCGCCCGCGATTTCGGCGTGATTGCCATGAAACCGGGCGGCTCCGGGGACGGCATGACGAGACAGGCGTATCCTCCGGTGCCGGAAGGGGGCTCACGGTCGGCGTGATCGCGGAGATGCTCGCCAGCATTTTCTCTGTTTGTCTCCGGCTCGCATGCCGCGGCGGTCCTTACGCAGCCTGTCCATGTCGGAAGCCATTCGTTCACGAGCGAGCATCCAGGCTTTGCGAGCATGGTAGACGACTCTGCCTTGTCGATAGGGCCGAAGAAAATGTGATTTACCTTCGTACGCGGGTTTGAGCGCCTGCCGCTGGAGATTCTTGAGCAAGTCGTGGATCGGTATATCGCGTCGGAGTGAGATGGCAGGAATTTTGGGGAGAGTATAATCAACGGGCCATACGATTCGCCCGACGCGGTATCGCGCCGGCCGATGCTCATCGCGATTTGTGAAACCGCGTCTAGAGCATTTCCGCCGGTACGGGAGTGAGGTGAATCATGATTTCAGTTTGCCGGGTGTCAGAAACCGTGCGGCTGAACAGGAATCGCAATCCGGGTATCGACCCGAGAAACGGAATGCCGGTGCGGGTTTGCACGTCGTAGCTCCGCTTGAGGCCAGCCAAAACAATCGACTCGCCCTCACTCAAGATCGCTCGCCCGCTCACAGAGTTTGAAGACAGTATGGGCTCACCGTCCTGGCTGAATCCGACGAGATTCGATACTACCGCTTCGATCTGGAGATCCATCGTTTCCGAACCCAGGAAAGGGGTCACGCGCAGGACAACCCCGGTTTCGGCGACCGCATCGACGAGGGTTCGCGCCCCGTCATCATCGCGCCCGAGCGCACGATACGGGTAATTCGTGGTCGCCTGGATGACGGTTTGTTCGCCCTGGACGAGCTGGAGCTGAGGTTCCGAAGCGATGTTGGCCCGGCCCCGGGCCGCGAGGTAATTGATGAACGACGCGGCTGCCTGCGGGCTGATGCCGCCGAGCAGGGCCGAAGCCTCTCGAACCCGCGTGACGTCGTCGCCGAGGCGCGTCCGGCCCCCGAAAAGCTCGGCATCGATCCGGGCCGGCAGCGCATCTTTCCAGGCATCCCAATAGACGCCCAGGTTGGCGGCGTCGTCCTGCTCCATCTCGACGATCTTGACCGAGAGCTGAACCGTCTGTCGCGGAACGTCGAAGTATGGGAGCGCCTCCATAATGGCTGCGAAGTCGCCCGGAGCGTCTTCGACGTATAGGACGTTATTGGAATCATCGGGCACGATGACGTCAAAGCCGCTCGCTGCGGTCCCGCTCAGGAGCTCGGCCACTTCCGACGGCCGGCGATGCTTCATGGTGATGAACCGTGATCCCGTGCCGTCGGCGTCGGTGGTGATCCCCGGGGCGTCGAGCCGCTCGATCGTCTCGTCCAGACCCTCGATCATCCACTGCGGCGCCGTGACGACCAGGAAGGATTCGCCCCCGCGGCGGACCTCGGTCAAGGCGCCGGTCTCGTCGAATTCATACTCGATGTTCGGATCGATGCTGAAGACCTTGCCTCCCTCCAAAGCCACCGAGCCCTGAATGACGCCAAACAGATCGGCGGCGTGACCGCGCTTCAGTTGGTAGGTCTTGGTGACGTAGTCGATGTTGTCCGGAGTGATGATGGTTTCGATGCGCTCGGTCGGCCCGCCCGGCTTGTGGGCAAGCGTATCGGGCCGCTTGTCGGCAAATCGGTTGAATTGCAGCCCCGAGGCGTCGGGCGCCGGCGCCTGGGCGACCGCGAACATCGGGGCGAACAGGATACAGCAGGCCGCGAGAAGCAGCGTGCGATTGAGCCGGAGTATAGGATTGAGACATGAATCGCGGGCGAACAGGCGCATTTTGATTGAATCCTCAGGCGGCGGAGATTTTGGAGGGAAGGTCCTCGCGTGGCAAAATCTACGCGCTCAATAATATAGTGTCAACTATAGAATGTAGCCTGAGCTACATAGCGATCTGGCCTCAATTTCGCAATTTCGGGGGCGGTTTACTAAATAGAGGAATCTTCTCGCGTGATCTCGGCGAGATCAGACGGGGGTTCGGCGACGACCTGTTTTTCAAATCGGCGGGCGAGGTC
>JAJFLK010000070.1 GCA_021772735.1 Candidatus Sumerlaeota bacterium
GCAAGCCGTCAAATCCATCGGTGGTCGTGACTCGCGCCGGCTCGCGCTCGCCCTCGGCATCGACGATGAATAACTCGAAATTCTCGAAGCCGTATTTGTTACTGGCGAAGATTGCGTATTCGCCCGCGGGATGAAAATAAGGCGCCCAGCTCATGGACGAGAAGGTGGTCAGCCGGCGGACGTCACCGCCCTCAAGATCCATCGTAAAGATATCGGCTTCCATCCCGCCGGTCGCCGGGTCGAATCGACGCCAGACGATCCGTTTGCCGTCGGGCGAAAAGAACGGTCCGCCGTCATAGCCGGGCGTCGAGGTAAGGCGCGTCGGCTCGCCGCCGTCGGCGTCCATGATGTAGATCTCGGCGAAGTGCGCCGGATCGACTTCGAAGAGCTTCTGATCCTCGGCACTGAGGCTATCAATCGGATAGGCTTGGCGATTCGAGGTAAAGACGATCCGCGTGCCATCGGGCGAATAAGCTCCCTCGGCGTCATAACCCATGGCGTCGGTGAGGCGGCGAATATCTCCCGTGCCGCCTCCGCCCGAATCAGCCTCGAAGATGTCATATTGATCGTCGTAATCCCAGGAGTATCGGCGCTCGGTGCCCGAAGCTCGCATTTCTAGTTCGGCGGCCTGCAGGGCAAGAGATTCGGGGTCCAGGTGCGTCGAGGCGAACAGGACTTTCTCCGTCCCCGGACGAAAAAACGAACACGTGGTTTTGCCGATGCCGGGCGAGGTGCGCCGCGTTTCGCCGGTCGTCAGGTCGAGCGTGTAGATCTGGTAGAACGGATTCCCCGGCTCGCGTTCGCTCTGGAACGTGAGCTTCGTGCCCGAAGGATGGAAATAGCCCTCGCCGGCTCGGCGGCCCGCCAGGGTGAGGCGCCGGGTCCGGCTGAGGAAATCCGATTCACTCGGTGTGATCTCCTCGGCCTGGATCGCAGCGCCCAGGGCCGCAAATATCAACACTGCAATCAGCGCCTTGGACCGCCCATTTATCTTCATAACTTCAATACTTTCAAATCGCAGAATGATTCTGGCCGATGCCCGCTGTTGCCCGGCCCCCTCCGGATCCCAGACCATGCGGGCAAGGGACTCGGCCATTCTCGTCAGGCGCAGCTCGCGAGTCAACGTGCGGCTGAGAGTGAACTGCACTCGATCGCCCTGATCCAAACAGAATCCGAGGCCTTGCCGGAGGATTCTATGAGTCGTCGAAGCAGAAACGTCGGGTAGTGTTGACCGCGTAAGCTCTATTGTGTTAGGCTCCGAGATCAGTCGGAATCGGACGCAGGCCCGCTGCGGCTCTGTGGTTCATCCGATTCGCTCCGTCCTGGCACATTATGCCGAGCCGGCCTTCTTTCTCCGCATGAGAGAGCGGTTCCGTGGCGGGTTTGGCACCAATCATGATGGAAATTATCCCAGCTTGCGCCGGGCCAGATGTGCTCTAACGAGCCGATCCGGCCCCCAATGATGAAAGAGAGAGTCAAGATGGCCTCCGTAACGACCCGCCCGTTTCGCATCGGCGATACGGTAGTCGAGCCGACACTCGGAATTTGCCGCGTTCAGGGCATCCGAAACATGACGGTCGACGACATTAACGAGGACTACTATGTCTTCCAGTCCGCGCAGGCCAGCGTGATGGTCCCGAGCTCGCAGCTCATCAAGCGCGGTATTCGCAAGCCCATGTCGAAGGAGGATATCCGGAAGATGACGAACACGCTTCGCTCTCCGGTGACTCCCGTCCGTGGCGATGCGCGAACCCAATACCTTGAATATCAGGCGACGCTCAAGAGCGGCGATCCCACCCGGATCTCCAAACTTCTCCGCAATCTCTTCATTCTCGATCAGAACGATGAACTGAAGGGCAAGGAGAAGGAATTGATGGAGAAGGCTCGGACGTTTCTCGTCGAGGAGATCACGTTCATCCAAGGCACACCCAAGACGCAGATCTCCGGCGACATCGACGACAGCCTGAAGCAGATGTATAAGAAGAAACTGACAAAAGAGAAAGACGCGACCAAGGCCGAGGCCAAAGCCGCCAAGAAGAAGTAGGCGATGTGTCCGGGCACCATTAGAGATTAAATCAAGGCCGGGCCTCACGGGGTTCGGCCTTGTGCTTTTCGGGGCGTGGGGACTCGTCCACGCACGGGGGGTTTGGCCGCTCCGTTTTCTGGGGCCGTTCGACATCCTAATTCAATACAGGCCGGCGACCGGGCTTAACGGCCTGCGCCAGGACAGGGGGAACGAAGTGAAGAACACGAGAATTTCTGCAATCGCGATGGTGTTCGTTGTGCTGGCTGGCGGGCGTGCGTGGAGCGATCAGCTTCAGATCCATCAAATAAGCGTCGGCGACGGTGATGCCACGCTCATTCAACTGATGGACGACGGCGGGGGCGTGACCGGCCGCTTGCTGATCGACGGCGGCAAGCGTTCGGCCGAACGCGCCTTGATACCTTATCTCGAGGCGATTGTGCTCAATGGAGGCAGTCTGTCTGGAGTTGACGATCAGGAAGAGGATCACGAGTTCGAAGTCGATAATTCTCCCTCCATTTCTCACGAGGAATTCGAGTTCGAGGCGCTTGATGATCCCGAGGACGAGGTAAAGACGTTGAATATGACCCCTGCTCCGTCTGGCAGCGCGACCATCTCGTTCGATTTCGTGGTCCTCTCGCATTATCACCTCGATCATTACAACGGCATCGTGGACCTGATCAAGCTGCCATCGGTCCATATCGGCGCTCTGATCGATCCCGGGGGGTATGCGATGACCGAGAGCGATACCGCTCCGAATACGGCCAATAGCGGCCTGAAACCGCCCGCGCGTTACCTGCAGG
>JAJFLK010000008.1 GCA_021772735.1 Candidatus Sumerlaeota bacterium
GATCGCGGCCGCAACCGCCGGTGCAGCGTGGATCAGGCCCGCGAGAACGAGAGCAAGTTTCGCTACGGCGCGAAAGCCTCGGAGCGCGCCCGAGGGAGAGGTCGATTTTGAGGACCAGTTTATAATTCCATATTCTCCGATTGCGCGAGTTGCGATCTGCTCCTGCCTCGCTCCGATGGGTTCAAGCCTATCATTCCCCCCGGTACAAGTCAGACAAGGCGATCATACCGGATTCACGCGGTTCGAGACAAACGAACTCGCGGCACGCCGTCATGGAGCGGCGGGCTGGACGGCCCGTGAGCCGCCGAATCGGCCCGGGATTGACACGCGCACGGGCATCTGGAAGATTGGTGAGTTTGGCGTGCCGCGCACAACGCGCATCGTCGGCGTCGCACGCGTGATCCGCGCGGCGCTCCGGCGTTTTAAACGGTCGAATTACCACACAAAGTATGGGGGACCAGGTCAATCCGATGAAAGTGCCTTTACTCGACCTTCGGCCACAGCTCGATGCGATCTCCGGCGAGATCAAGCAAGCCGTGAACGAGGTCATCGATTCAACACAATACATTCTGGGGCCGAAGGTCGAGGCTCTGGAATCTGAGATCGCCCAGTTCTGCGGCGCAGGCTATGGCATAGGCGTGACATCGGGGACCGACGCCCTGCTGGCCGCGCTCATGGGGCTCGGGGTCGGCGCGGGTGACATCGTTCTGACGACTCCGTTCTCTTTCTTCGCCAGCGCGGGTGTGATCGCCCGGCTCGGCGCGGAGCCGAGATTCGTCGATATCGAAGCCGATACCTACACGATGGCGCCCCAGGCGCTGGCGGCGTGGTTCGAGGCAAACAAAGCCGACGCCGATCGCGTCAAGGCGATCATGCCGGTTCATCTCTATGGCCAGTGCGCGCGGATGGACCCGATCTTGGAGCTTGCTCGAAAGCGGGGCATCGCCGTGGTCGAGGACGCGTGCCAGGCGATCGGCGCGGGATATCCCTCGGGCGGCAGCGAAGAGAAGAAGTCCGGCGCGATGGGGACGATGGGTTGTTTCTCGTTTTTCCCGAGCAAGAATCTCGGCTGCCTCGGCGATGCGGGAATGATCGTCACGAGCGACGCCGAGCTGGCCGAGCGCCTGCGCAAGCTGCGCATGCACGGCGAAGTCCGCAGATACCATCACACGATGATCGGTGGGAATTTCAGGATTGACCCCATCCAGGCCGTCGTGCTGAGCGTGAAGTTGCCGTATCTGGAGGGCTGGTGCGAGACGCGCCGTGCGAACGCCGCCTATTATGACGAGGGCCTGGCCAAACACGGCATCGTCGTTCCGGCCACTCCATTCGGGCGTGCCGCGCACACGTATCACCAGTATGTGATCTCGGTACCCGAGCGGCGCGATGAGCTCAAGGCTGCGCTCGATAAGGCCGAGATTGGCAACGCGATCTATTACCCGGTACCGTTCCACGAGCAGGAGTGCTTCAAGTATTTGGGCTATCAGCGCGGCGATTTTCCTCTGACGGAATACGCGACCGACCACACCATCGCACTGCCGATCTATCCCGAGGTGACGCGCGAGATGCAAGATTATGTCATCGAGACTGTCGTGGGCTTTTATTCCTGATTCGGCTCTGCGCCTGTGTCTCCATGCCAAATCCGGATAACATTCTCAAGCCGGCATTGATCGTCGGCGCGGGCCGGACCGGATCGAGCTACGTTCTCGATCGATTGCGATTCGCTCAGGGCGATTTCCAAAGCGTCATCGAGAACGACATCTATAGGGACACGTATCGTGCGCTGCGCGACGGCTGGTGGTGCGCGGAAAATTGGCGGCACGAATCCAAAGACGATGCGGAAATCGAACGTCGCATCCTTCAGTCGATCCGCGACGCGATGACGACGCTTTTCCCCTCGGCCCGGCCGCGGTGGGCGATGAAGTGCATTTGGGAAGATCACGATCCGGATCTTCTCGACGCGCTTTTCGGCGAGGCGAAGTACATTCACCTAGTCCGCGATCCGCGGACCTGCATCGCCTCGATGATCGAGCGTATCGGGATGACGCCCGAGGTGGCATCTGAGAAATATGTCGCGTCAAATGAAACCGCCCTGAAGTTCGAGCAATTTGAGGGGCATTATCTCCGAGTCCGGCAGGAGAATCTGATCGACCGGATGGCGGAGACATGGCGGGCGATTTGCGAGTTCCTCGGAGCGAGCTTCGATGAGGACGCAATCTGGTTCAAGGAGCAGAACGTCGCGCCGAGCCAGGCCGGGCGAGTGACCGATAAGCGCGCGGATTCGCGATTGAAGTGGGATGAACTTGCACCCGAGGTCCACGCGATGGCCCGGCGGTTGGGTTATGATCTCGGCGAATAGGCGGGGGCGCTCGATGGCGCGCGAGCCGATTCGCTTTACGCGGCGAAGCAAAAGATGATACAACCCCGACCGAATACGCGCCGCACCGGAACGTATGAAAAGCGAGCGGCGACGCGGGCAGGCAATACGAAATTTCAGATCACATCAAATACCTGATTCTGGGCGCGGGGCCGACGGGGCTCGGCGCAGCGCAACGCCTGAACTCGCTCGCCGAGGGCGACTGGGAGCTATGGGAAGCCGAGGCCGGACCGGGCGGGCTGGCGCGCAGCGTTGTCGATGAGCACGGGTTTACATGGGACATCGGCGGGCATGTCCAGTTCTCGCATTATCGTTCGTTCGATGAGCTGATGATCGAGGCGCTGGGCGAGGACGGTTGGCTCCATCACGAGCGCGAGAGCTGGGTCCGCATCTGCGGCACCTGGGTGCCGTATCCGTTTCAATACAACATCCACCGTCTGCCGGCCGAAGAGCGAACGCGGTGTTTCGAGGGATTGCAGAAGCTCGGGGCCGCGCGCTCCGATGAGCAGTCATCTCCTCATTCACCGCCATTCAAGAATTTCGAGCAACTCATCCGCGCTTCGTTCGGAGAGGGTATCTCCGAGATTTTCATGCTGCCCTATAACGAAAAGGTCTGGGCTTATCCGCCGGCCGAGCTGGCCACGGGATGGACCGAAGATCGAGTCGCGATGCCCGACCTGGCCAGGGTCGCCGAGGCCATGCGGACGAACGAGGATCACATCAGTTGGGGACCCAATAACCAGTTTCGCTTTCCCAAGACGGGCGGCACGGGCGCGGTCAGGAGCGCCGTCGCCGAGCGATTGCCGGCCGAGAAGATTCAATACGGGCGGCGCGTCACGGCGATCGATCCGCAAACGCGGACCGTGACGGCCGAAGACGGTACCCAAGCCACGTATGAATCGCTCATCACGAGCATCCCGCTCGACGTTCTTTGCACGCTCGTGGGGTCGGGCGAACTGAACGAGGCCGCAGCGCGAGGGCTGCGGTATTCGAGCGTGAATTTGATTGGCGTGGGTCTGCTCGGCAAGCCCGGCCCCGACGTCGATAAAAAATGCTGGATGTATTTTCCCGAAGCGAACGCGCCGTTTTATCGCGTCACGGTCTTCAGTCATTACAGCCCGAACAACGTGCCGGACATCGGCAAATATTGGTCGCTCATGGCCGAGGTCTCCGAATCGCCACACAAGCCGGTCGATGAGGCGCGCGTCGCCGAGGATACGGTCGAGGGCATGTTGGCCACCGGCCTGATCGAAAACCGAGAGCAGGTCAACCACACCTACACATTGCGGATTGAACGCGGCTACCCGACGCCGAGCCTGCGCCGCGATGAGGCGATCGAATTCATCCTGCCCCGGCTCGAAGAGTTCGACATCTATTCGCGCGGCCGGTTCGGCGCGTGGAAGTACGAAGTTTCCAATCAGGATCACTCGATGATGCAGGGCGTCGAGGTTGTCAACCGCCTCGTCCACGGCTCACCCGAACTGACGCTCTGGTTCCCAAACATCGTCAACCGCATGCACCCGATCTACGGCAAGGCGTGGTTGTAGGTTCTGGTGCGCCCCGGCCGACGGCCTGCGGGATATCTCGGCCAGGAGGAGGCCCGTCATTAGTTTCGAGCAATTTGTTTGCCCTCAGATCTTCGAGATCGAGATCCCCACGGCGGCGACCGTGAAGGATATTCAGAAGGTTCATAAGGCGTCCTATACAAACCGAAGGGCTGCGATCTTCGATATTTTGCTCAAAGATATTCTGGACCGTCCCAGCGTTCGTATTCTGGAAATCGGAGTCTACCTGGCGCTCAACATCCGATATGCGATGGAAAAATTCCCGAGTATTGAAACCTACATGGGAGTGGACGATTACGGAAAATTCAGGGGCTCACCCTACGTCGGCCCCACCAAATACTGGGCGAACCGCAAGGAGTCTCACCAGGCCTATGAGAAGGCGAAGGCGATTTTTGATCAATACGGTCAGGAGCTGCGTCGCGAGACTTCGGACGCATTTTTCAAGAAGGTAGATAAATCGCAGAAGTTCGACGTGGTTTTTGTTGACGGCAATCACAAGTACGATTATGCGTTGCGAGACATGAAACAATTCTATGAACTCGTGGCCGATGATGGGGTCATGCTGGTCGACGATTATGATAATCCCGACACTCCGGATGTCACGCGCGCCATAACTGCTTTTTTGAATGAGTACTTGCCAACCATCAAGCGCATCGAAGGTGTGCGCCTGCCTTTCATCAATTCGGTCAAAGTCGTACCTATTTCGCTGGTGATCCTGGCGCTTCACAAAGGCAAGTAGCTCGACCTCTTTCCTCTCCTCTCCGCTCCGCTCGTCTCTTCTTGGCGTCTTGGCGTCTCGACGTCTTTGCGGCTTGGCATCTCGATGTCTTTGCGTGAGAAGCTCTTCCATGTCATTCTCGGTTGGCGTCGGCGGGGGGGGTGTCAAGGAGATCGCTGACGACTAAAACCCCCGGAGGCAAGCGATGATTCCCGCAGGTTCACAATTCCACATTCGCTCATCCCCGCTCGCATTTCTTTTCATTGTCGGCGCCATCCTCACCAGCTCCACAGCCCAGGCCGCGACGGGCCAGGACGTGCAGGATCGGATCGACCGCGACGTCGCCGCCGGGCGGCCCATCGTCGTGCATGTCGTCGTGGCGCTCTGCGATAACGTCAATCAGGGGATCGTCCCGGTTCGCGCGGAACTCGGCGATGGGCAGAACCCGAGGACGAATCTGTATTGGGGCGCGCTGTATGGCGTCCGGACTCATCTACCGCGCGAGGGCGGCTGGGATCGGATCAGCAAAACCAAGCCTGACGACCCGCGCATCCTGGAGCGCATCGTTATGGTGAAAAGCCTGCGGCGCGGCGGCGCTACGGTGCCGGTCTATGTCGTCGCCGATGCGTGGGATGGGGCGTATATCCGCGATTCGTTGCAGGCATATCTCTTCATGACAGCCGCCGGGGCGGCGGAGATGGTCGAGGTGGCAAATGAATTCGAGACGGAAGCCCAATCCGAATCGATTGAACTGGATGCCGGGGGAGCCGCGCACATGGTGGCTTACATTGGTCATAATGGGCTGATGGAATTCTCGCTCGATGCTCCCGAGCGCGCCGCGTCCCCGGCCCCGGCCCGCAGCGCGGTCGTGCTCTCGTGCCGGAGCAAGTCATACTTCCTTCGGTTGCTCGAATCCGCCGACGCGCACCCGCTCCTGCTCACGCGCGGCCTGATGGCGCCCGAAGCCTATACGTTCGATTCGGCCATCGCCTCGTGGATAGGAGAGCGAACGACAACGGCCGTCGTCGAGGCCGCAGCGGGCGCATATCACGAATATCAGGATTGCAGCCTGAACGCCGCCCGAGGGCTGTTCTGGGGCGTTGAATGAGGAGCGGGGTAAGAGGGGCATCCATTTGGGTATTCTCGATCCGGGTCTGTCCATGAGGATGATTGAGAAACAAGTCGGCTGGCGACGTACTGCCGCCAGCCTTGCCTTGTTTGTCTCTGATGCCTATATTTGGAGCGGGTAGCGGAGTCGTGTTGGAGAGTGAGGCCCTCATGCATTGGAACATCTTCGTCGACTGGAAGCCGTGGGATAAGTTGCGTGACACGAAAGAACTGCAATATGGTTGAAGAGTCGCATCATCCGACCGACATTTTGAGATTTGACATATCCCGTTTTACCGAAAACGTGGAGTCTCTTCATGCAACGCTTCCTTTTTATATGTTGTTCGGGGAGAACATCGCAAGCCAATTTAGAAGTGAGCAGGTTGACTACGCAGCAAAGCATGGCGAGAAAATCAGTTCTGTGGATGACGGGACGACGTACAGATACGCCACAGAGTACGCCTCTCAAGCGGTATTCTTAAATCGCCAGCATGCTAATATCCGTAATACGTATCGCCTAATGCCTAGGCAATTTGTGATGTCTATGGTTGCGCAATACGATTCATTTTTTGGAAAGATAATACGATTCATGTTCGCAGTTAAGCCAGAGCTTTTGAATGCATCCGATAGAGCGCTGGCGTTCACTGACCTCGTGCTCTTCCCGGATATAGAAGCCGCCAGAGAATTTATTATTGAAAAGGAGATCGAGTCTGTCATAAGAAAAAGTCATGCAGATCAGTTTGCATGGCTGAAGGGGAAGCTGAATACTTCATTCAACAAGGAACTGCCCTGCTGGCCCACATTTATAGAGCTTACCGAACGCAGAAACCTTTTCGTCCACACGGACGGGCGGGTGTCGTCGCAATATCTTTCCGTGTGCGAGTCGCACGAAGCCTTCATCGCGCAGGAAACTACGGTTGGGTCCACGCTTGATGTGCCGAACGAATACTTTCAAGAAGCCTACAAGTGTGTGTTTGAGATCGGCGTGAAGATGGCACACGTTATATGGCGGCGTCTTTGTCCCGATCGAATCAACGAGTCTGATAACAACATCAATGATATCACATTTTATCTCATCCAAAATGACGAGTATGAATTAGCAATTCGCATTCTGAGCCATTTTACATCGAAGCAGATCAAGCATGCAAACGACAGCAACCGACGCACTATGCTCATAAACATTGCGCAAGCTTACAAATGGAGTGGGCGCGACGAGGAGTGCATGAATTGCCTCGCCTCGGTTGACTGGAGCGCATGTGAAGACAAATTCAGGTTGGCTGTGGCCACATTAAAGGGCGATTACGATAAAGCGTACGATGTTATGAGCCGGCTTCGGCATGACGGTAGTTTCCATCAATCGTTCTTCAGGGATTGGCCGGTATTTCGTGAGCTGAGGAAGGAAAAGCGATTTCTGAGGACTTTCGAAGAATGTTATGGATTGCCGTTTGCTATGGTGCAAACGACAAATCGAGATGAATCTAGTGATCTTGAGAGTGGCGAGGAAGTTGTCGGCGAGGTATCGGCTGCGATGCCTGAACAACCGTCGGCCAAGGATCAGGCGCCGTGATGTCGCCGGCATGGCAATGGCATATCAAGACCGACTAAGTCGATATGAAATTTAGTGAATCGACTTAGAGGAACGTGGCTCACGCCTTATAAATCTTAGCGTTTCCACCCGTTGTCCTGGCTGTCGCATTGCGCGTGTCCACGACGAGGGGGGCGTGGTCCACGACGGACTGGTAGTCGATGTTGTCGTGGTCGGTGGCGATGAGCACGGCGTCGTATGAGGCAAGCATTTCGGGTGTCAGGTCGACCGAGCGGCGGCCGGCCAGATCGGCGTGTTCGCGCGTGCGTGGGATCTCGGCGACGTATGGATCGTGGTAATCCACTTCGGCGCCTTTGCCGAGCAGGCGCGTGATCAGGTCGAACGATGGGCTCTCGCGCACGTCCTCGACGTTCTTCTTATACGCCATCCCGAGCACCAAAATCTTTGCGCCGCGCACCGATCGCGCCGCGTCGTTGAGCGCATCGGTCAAGATATCGATGACATAGGCGGGCATCGAGGAATTGATCTCGCCGGCCAGTTCGATGAACCGCGTCGGGCAGTCGAATTCGCGCGCCTTCCACGAGAGGTAGAACGGATCGATCGGGATGCAGTGCCCGCCCAGGCCCGGGCCGGGATAGAATGGCATGAAGCCGAAGGGTTTCGTCTTCGCCGCCTCGATCACTTCCCAGACATCCACGCCCATCTTGGAGTAAATAAGTTTCAGCTCGTTGACCAGCGCGATGTTTACGCAGCGGAAAATATTTTCGGTCAGCTTGACGGCTTCAGCCGTCGCGGCCGAGGAGACGCGGACGGTCTCGTCGATGATCTGCGAATAGAGCGCATCGGCGGCGTCCAAAGCCTCGGGGCTGCATCCGCCGACGACTTTGGGGATTGTGCTGGTCGAGAACGTCGGGTTGCCGGGATCCTCGCGTTCGGGCGAATAGGCGAGCAGGAAATCGGTGTCGCGCTTCAGGCCCGATTCGGTTTCGAGCAGCGGGCCGAGGACCTCCTCGGTCGTGCCGGGGTAGGTCGTCGATTCGAGAATGACGAGATGCTCGGAGCGCAGGTGCGGAGCGATGGCGCGGGCGGTGCTCTCGATGAATCGCAGGTCGGGCTCGCGCTGTCCGGTCAGGGGGGTCGGGACGGCGATCAGCAGTGCGTCGGCTTCGGCGATGCGCGTGAAATCGTCGGTGGCGGTGAGGCGACCTTCGCCGGCGAAGCGGGCGATGTCATCGGCCGGGATGTGGCGGATATAGCTCTTGCCGGAGTTCAGCGCCGTGTTTTTTTTCTCGTCCACGTCGAATCCGATGACGTTGAACCCGGCTCGGCAAAATTCGATGACCAGCGGCAGGCCGACGTATCCGAGGCCGATCACGCCGACGACGGCCTTCTTGGATTCGATTTTGTCGATCAGGGGTTTGACGTCCATTCGGATACTTTCGCGGAGCGGGAAATTGGGGCCGTTCGACTATGGGGTCCCGGTGGCCGGGTGATCGGGGGCATCGGGCCGGAGCCCCTCGGGCAAAGCAATAAGGACAATGTCTTGGATGAGCCGCAAAATCAAGGATGGACGCGGGCGGGGGCGGCCGGGGCACTGGCTGAAAGGCTTGGGATTCGGTGCTGCGATGGGTATGCTCGGTGCTCTTTGACTTCGCCGCGTGGGGGTTTGACGAGGTCGGGGAGACGACAGGACTAAGAACGAAAGTTAAGCGGGGCGATCCGGGCGCGCGTAGCGAGCATGG
>JAJFLK010000071.1 GCA_021772735.1 Candidatus Sumerlaeota bacterium
AGGATGTGCCACGAGATCCTGCCACGGCTGCGGGCTTCGCCGCATAAAGCCACCAGGCGGCCGCGAAAATGACAAACATTGCGCCATGATGCCGCAGGTAGCCCCAGTATTTGACATACGTAAAAAGCAGGACGATAGCGAGACCCGACGTGAAAACGACCAGTGCGGCGGGTCGGCGAATGAAAACGAAGACGCCCGCGCCGAGAATCGGCAGCGAGGCAAGCACCTGAAAGGCTTTGAAGTATCTGTCGAGATCGAACACGCCCGTATCGAGATGGTCCGCGAAGTCCAGAAAGTTTGTGTTCCAGAACTCCACGATCGGCAAAGGCAGTGGGATGAACGTGCGCCAGACTGAATACAGAGCCATGGCCGCCCAGCGCGGGTTTAAAGTGAATCGCCATTCGGTCGCGAAGCCGCTATCGGCCGGAGGAATAAATTGAGCAATCGAGAGCACGAACGCCGAGCCGAGAATGCATGCCGCCAACCCAACGCGCACGCCGGAGACCCCGGGCGGCTTCCCCTGGCGGCGTAACGCCACCATGTCCGCAGCGCACCCCAGCGCCAATGCCGCCGCAATGAAAATGCCGTATACGCTCGTCTGCGCCAGCAGCGAGGCAATAAGGGAAAGCGTGAGAATTGCGTTCTTGCGATGACAATAAACGGCGCAGAAGATGAAGGCTAGCAGCATGCCCGGAGCGTAATTGCGGCTTATCGTTGCGTATTCGAAGAACGGGAAATATCCGAAACAGAACAGCGCCTTGTTCAGCCTCGACCAGGGCGCGAAGCGGCAGACGACGAGCGTCGAGGCGGTCGCGATCAGGACGTGGAATATCTGCATGGCCACCGGGGAGGTTGTCACTCGTGAAATGCCGAACAGGCAGAGGTGCCATAGGCCGGGATGCCCTTCGTAACGCAGGTTCTCGCGCAACTCGGCGAGCGATGAAGCGCTCGCGGCGACCATCCAGGCCTGGAGTTCGTCGCGCCACATTTCATGGCGCAGCACTTTGATCAGCGATAGCACGAAGAATATCACGACGAGCGTCAGGACAAAATTCCATGAATCACGCTCGGCTCTCCCCTGCCCGGCCAAGCCTGCGTTGACCGCACGAGCGGGCTCATCGGACCGTGGATTACGTTTATTCGTGTTCGTCATGCGTATCGATCGATGTCGTGTCTTTGCGCGAGCCGTTGTTGGATTGGGAGCGAACCGGCCGAGGCCTCATAGCCCTCATCGCCCTCCGCAGGGGCTTACTTCAGCGCGATCGCGAATGCGCCGATTACGACCGCAATCCCTAATCCCGGCGCGATGGCCATGAAAAATCGCCCAAGATGAAGCCCGATCAATAGATTTAGCCGATACAGATTCACGCCCACCCAACTGAGCGCCGCACACAGAGCGGCCAAAGCGGCGCCAGCCAGGCCGAATCGCTCCATGAGCGGGAATATCAGAATGCTCAAAACCACGAGGCGAATAATGGATCCAATGCGATCGAGTTCGGGGCGACCCATTGCAAAAAAAATCGGGTTCAATCCCAGCCCGAGCAGGCTCAAGGCGACGCTCGCGCACAGAATCGCATAGGGAATGGCCATGGCCGCGAATTTCTCACCATAGACGAGGGAAAGAATCGGCCCGGCTCCGGCGGCCAGCAGGGCCATGATCGGAAAAATGAAAATCGTAAGCAGGCGGGCTGCGCGGGTGACTCGTTGGGCCAGCCGTTCGTTATCGTCCTGAATTTCGGCGAAACTCGAAAGAAGCAATGTGCTGACGATCCCGCTGTAGAGCAGCGTCGGCGCGACGGCCAGATTGACGGCAAACTTGTAAAGCCCGAGGTCCGCCTTGGAGAACATTTTGCCGACGAAGATGACATCGAGATTGTTATAGAGGAAGACGATAATCGGCAGGCCGAACATGCCGCGCATAAATCGGAACAACGACTTCATCCCCTCGCGCTCGATTGCAAAGCGAGGAACAAACGGGCAGAGGAAGAACGACAGCACACAGCGGCAAACCGCCTCGATCACGAATCCTATCGCCAGGGCCCAGACATTTTTCATTACAAAGGCGAGGACGATCGTGCACAGCACGCCGATCAACGCTCCGCCGTGATTGAGGATCACCCATCGACGGAATTTCATTTCTTTCAGAGCCGCATACGCCCTTGGGCTCATCGCGCCGTTCAGGATCATGCTCAGGAAGACGAGCCGGGCGAGGCCGAGGATTTCGGGGTCTTCGAAGAATTGAACCGCAAAAGGCAGCAGGAGGATCGCGACGATATACAACCCGACGCCTCGGATGAAGGCGATCCACCAGGCGCTGTTCAGGTATGAGCTTTCAGTGCCGCGTGGGCTGTGGATGATCGCCTCGCGAATGCCGATTTGTGTAAAGGATTCGAAAAGGCCGGAGAGGACGAAGATGATCGCCATCTGCCCGAGCGATTCGGGCGCTATCAGCCGCGCAACGAGCATATTTCGCACAAGACGCAGCCCGTGTTCAGATGCGTTGCCTGCGCCGAGCCAGGCGCCGCCTCCGGCAAACCGCGAACTGAGGCCCACCTTGCCGAGGATGCTTCGCACCGAGTCGCTAACTTTCGTGATGACAGAGGCCAAAAGCGAGGGCTCCGGTTGGGCGGGGTGATCGATTGAAAAACGCTGGCGGGGACGGCCGGTTCGATATGCGCCGAGCCGGAGGATGACCATGACCGGCACCCCGCGCACAGGCGAGCTTAATCAATCACCGTCTCGATATTGCAGGCAACGGAATTCTTATTGGACCGCGATCTCGACGCGTGCGCCACCTTGGGAGAGCGATTCAGAAGCGGCTTCGAGAATCTGAACGACCTGCATGCCTTCAAGCCCACCGGATTCGGAGTGCTCGTGGCTCGTCATGCAATCCAGAAAGTGCTGGCATTCTTTTTTCAACGGTTCGTATTGACGAATGTAGGGAGCGCGCATGTCACCGTAGTGATACGAATACTGGAACTCGGCGAAGGTATCGTAGTGCGGAGGCACTTCGACGCGTTTGTCGTAAATCTTGATCTTCTCGATCGGCTGGATATCGTCGTAGACGAGCATCCCCTTCGAGGCGACGATGGTCATCTTGCGCACTTTGTTCGGGTCCAGCCAACTGCTGTTGATAGTCGCGAACGTGCCGCCGGAAAAGTCAAGGCTCATGGTCGTAATGTCTTCGAGCCCGGGCATGACGTGCGCCTTGCCTTGGCAATTCACGGCGATCGGCTTATCTTTCAAGATATAGAGAATGATCGAGAGGTCGTGGGGTGCGAGATCCCAAGCGACGTTGATGTCTTTCTGGAAAAGCCCCAGATTCAGGCGCTGCGTCGCAATGTAATAGATCTCTCCGAGTTCGCCCGACGCGATCATATCGCGCATGAAGCGGACCTCGGGCGTATACACGAACGTATGGCCGACCATGAGAGTCCGGTTTTTCTGCTCGGCCAAGTCTACGAGATCTCGACACTCGCTGACAGCCGCTGCCAGTGGTTTCTCCACGAAGACATGCTTTCCGGCTTCCAGGCATTGTTTGGCTAGAGGATAGTGAGTGCGTATAGGCGTCGCGATCGCGACGGCGTCAATGCTGTCGTCCTCGACGATACTCTTGAAATCCGTCGTCGTCTCGACTTGGGGATACAGGCCCTTCATATGGCGAAGACGATCCTCACTCATGTCACATACTCTGGCCACATGACATTCGGCGAGTGAGTTGAAATTTCGGATCAGGTTTGGGCCCCAGTAACCGCAACCCACAACAGCGATCTTAGGCTTGCTGGACATGGTCGACCTCCGCCGAGGCGGGAGTGACGGCGCCGGTGGAGTCTTTCCCTGTGGCCTTTGATGCGGCGAGCTTGCGGCCGAAGCCTTCGCGTATCTCGGTGACAACGGCAGGGATGGTGAGAAATAGAATTCTTACGTCGAGCGAGATTGAGCAATTTCGAGCGTAATTGATGTCGTAGCGGATCATTTCCTTGAACGTGGTTTTGTTCTTGCCACTGACCTGCCAGAGGCCCGTCATTCCGGGAATCGTGTCGAACCGACGCTTGTGCCAAAGCAGATACTTCTCGGCTTCATAAGGCAGGCAGGGGCGAGGGCCGATCAGGCTCATCTCGCCGGTGAAGACATTGAAAAGCTGAGGAATCTCATCGATGCAGGTCTTGCGCAGGATATTGCCCACAAACGTGATCCTGGGATCATGACCGTCGAGCTTCGTCAAAGCCTGCCCGTCTTCTCCGGTGGTGTTCGTCGAGTGCTCGATCAACGATTCAAGATATTCCTGATGGCTTGATTGATCCTGGTCGACGATCATCGTGCGAAATTTCCAGCATTTGAAAGTTCGTCCGCGATACCCGACGCGCTCCTGGCCGAACAGCACCGGTCCCTTTGAGGTAAGCTTGACGGCAAGTGCGGTCAAGATCACAAGCGGAGAGATGAGTAACAGGCCTGTCCCCGATCCAATGACGTCAAAGGCTCGTTTCCAGAGCGGCAGCGGCTTGCCCAACAATTCGCCTGCCGCGTCGGTATGGATCGGGTCGAAGGTCGCGACCGCGTCGTCGTCTTGATGCGATTCGGAGTGCTCTCCATTGAGGCCCCCGCCTGATCCGTTTCGGCCCGGCCCATTTCCGTTGCCGTTTGTGCCCGATCCGTTCAGAGGCCGGCCCGCAGCCGCCTGGGCTTCGGAAGGTTCGAGGCCGGCAAGAGTCGCCTCGTCGAATAGCCAAAGTTGCTCGGCGCTCGGACCCTCCCGCTTTGCATCACACGGGTAGCCGTAGATTTCACACGAAATCTTCACCTTGCCGAGCGCGACGCTGACGCCGTTCGAATTCACGAGAGTGTGATAATGGTGGCGGATCGTCTCGATGACGCTCGCGGCGCATTCCGCATCGGTATCATGCAGGATAAGCCCGACGCGAAGCCGATCGTCCTCGCGATACCAACCGCAGCGGTCCGTGCCCCGGGCTCGCTCGCGCACAATGCCGGCGAGCTTTTCCAGGGCCGATTCAATCATGGCCAGGCGGTAAGGGGGGGGCTCGAGATCGAAAAGCAGCAGCGTCATCGGCGCCGCAGTCCGGTCCGAGCGAAGCATCTCGACGTGAACTTCGTCATGGAAGTAACGGCTCGGCATCATCCCAGGGACGGCATCTTCGAGCACGCGCGTGCTTCGGCGCCGCGCGT
>JAJFLK010000072.1 GCA_021772735.1 Candidatus Sumerlaeota bacterium
CAGGGCCGCCTGCTGCGCCGGATGACCGAAGAGGTCGTCCTGCACTACGACGGTGATGACGCGGGAGCCAAGGCCATGTTCCGTGCCTCGCAGATCCTGATCGGCCGTGATCTCTCGGTCCGAATCGCCCGCCTGCCCGCCGGTCACGACCCCGATAGCTTCGTCCGCCAGGGCGGCTCGGGAGAAACCCGCCGCCTCATCGACGACGCCCCGCAGGCGATCGACCACTATCTGCACGAGGCAACAGAAGAGCACAGCAGCGGATCGCCTCAGGCGAACGTCGCCATCTTCGAGCGCGTCGCGCCTCTGATCCGAGCGGTCCGCGATCCCGTCCTGCGTGAGAGTTACGTTAATCAACTGGGAGAAAAACTGCGCCTCAAACCGCAGACCATCCTGCGCAAGCTTGAGGCCCGCACCCCGTCTCGGATGGCGGCGCCTCGGGATGCGGATCGGCCCGCGCCCCCGCGAAATGATATTGAACTCGACCCACTGGAATGCCGCTTGCTTAACCTCTTGATAAGGAACGTGTCCGACTGGCGATTCTTTTCCGATATTGATCGAGAGGCCTTTCAGGGCGAGGGCATAAAGCAAGTCATGACAACGGTCTATAATATCGCACGGGATGTGCGGGAAGGTGGCGAGGCTCCCTCGGATTGGACATCGATTTTCACACATGATGCAACTTCGGCCACATTCCACACTATACTTTGCTATGGAGAAGCCGAGGGATCGGGCAGCGCAGACACAACGGAGCTGGATAATCCAGACAACGCGCTTCGCCAATGCCAAAGCCTCTCCCGGCGGCTTCGAACCAGGCGGATCAAGAGCATGAGGAGCGAGATGGGTCGGCGCCTCCGATCCACACCCGGGGGGTTCTCCGAACACGATGAAGGGCTCAAAGTGATTCAGAAACAGAGCGAATCCATCCTGCGCAAGTCTGACTGATTCGCCGAGGGGCCCGGAAAACAATGAGACAGATTATCCCAAACCGGAGGCATAGGGCTCGGGGTCAAGGTATATGGAGTGTCTCGCGTCCCTCGCAGAGGCCGAAATCCGCTCCTTTTCCTGTTGCACGAGAGGATTTCGGAACCTAGGATAGCGAGTTTGTGTAGCCCCGCAACGAGACTCGAACACGGCACAACAAAGGATCGAACAAGAATGGCGCAAGCGACGAAAGCTCCCAAGGCTCCCAAGGCCGCCAAGCAGAAGATCGATTTCGACGAGATCATCGAATATGCGAAGGATAAAGGGCACCTGACCTACGATGAGATCAACGAGCGGCTGCCCTCGAACGTGACTCCGGCTCAGATGAATGACCTCTTCGTCGAGCTCGATTCGCTCAGCATCAGTTACGGCGACGAGTCGGACGATCGGGATACGCTCCCGGCGGACACGGTGGAGAAACCCGTGCGCGATTTCCGGAGAGAGATGGCTGCGGCCGATCTCGAATCGGCCAAGATCGACGATCCCGTTCGCCTTTACCTCATGGAAATGGGCAAGGTTCCGCTGCTGACACGCGAGGAAGAGGTCACGCTCGCCAAGCAGATCGAGCACGGCCGTCATCAGATCACGCGCGCGATCGCCCGCGCCGCGGTGACCTCCCAGGAACTGAAGACGATTCGCCAGCGCCTCGAAGATTCAGAGATCAACCTGAACGATCTGCTCCGGGCCAACATCGACGACACCGACCCCGAAGAGCGCGTAAAAGTCGCCAAGCACACGATGGTCAAGCTCGACGAAGTGCTGCGGATCTTTGGCCTCATCGATCTCGACTTGAACGCCGTCAGCGAAGCGACGATGACGGCCGATGAGATGGAACCACTGCGGGCACGCCTCGAAGGCAAACGCGAGATGATCTTCAAGGCCCTGCTTGAAGTGGACCTGAACTACAACATCATTGAGCAAATCGCCGCGAAGATCCGCACGGTCTATCAGCGGCTCGAACGCGCGCACTACGAAATCGAATCGATCACTCGCCGCACGGCTCTCTCCGAAGACGATCTGCGGCGCATCGTCAAGCGCACCAAACGCAATTCGCCCGAAGCCCGCGCGCTGCGCAAGAAATACGGTTTCACCATCGATCAGCTCATCAAGATGGACAAGCAGGTCCGGATGAACTGGAAGATGATCAAGCGGATGGAGCGAGAGATCGACAACACCTACGGGGAGCTCGAGCTCATCGTGGGCGATATTTCGATCGGCGAGCGTGAGGCGCACATCGCGAAGATGAAAGTTGTCGAGGCGAACCTTCGCCTGGTCGTTTCGATCGCGAAGAAATACACCAATCGCGGGCTTCAGTTCCTGGACCTCATCCAGGAAGGCAATATCGGCCTGATGCGCGCGGTCGATAAGTTCGAATACCAGCGCGGCTATAAGTTCTCGACCTACGCCACCTGGTGGATTCGCCAGGCCGTCACGCGCGCCATCGCCGACCAGGCCCGGACGATCCGCATCCCGGTCCATATGATCGAGACGATTAACAAGCTCTCGCGCGTTTCGCGTCAGCTCGTCCAGGAACTCGGCCGCGAGCCCACGCCCGAGGAGATCGGCGTTAAGATGGAACTGCCGGTCGATAAAATCCGGCGCGTCTTCAAGATCGCGCAGCAGCCGATTTCGCTGGAGACGCCCATCGGCGAGGATGGCGACAGCCATTTTGGCGACTTCATCGAAGATCAGGACGCGACCAGCCCCGCCTCGGCGACGGCCTATCACCTCATGCAGGAAAAGATCGAAGAGGTCTTGAAAAGCCTCACCGAACGCGAGGAGAAAGTCCTGCGGCTGCGCTTCGGCATCGGCGGCAATGATTTCCCCCGCACACTGGAAGAAGTCGGCACGATCTTCAATGTCACGCGCGAACGCGTGCGCCAGATCGAGACCAAGGCGCTAAACAAGATCCGCCACCCCAGCCGCCGCAAAAAGCTCATCGAGTTCATGGAATAGGCCCAAGCGGAGTGCCACGGGGCACCGCATCGCATCAGACATGGAAGGCCCGTCTTGCCATTATTGGAAGGCGGGCCTTTTTTTTCTCTGAATTCTTCGGCGCGCGGACGACAAGATCGCACTCACCTCTTCGCTCGGCGAGGCTGCTCGGCCGCTAGTATTGCAGCCAATAGGGACCGGCGCCGGCCGTGGCCCGAACAATGATTTCCTGGCTCACCATCGCGTGGTTGCCGTCGTTGTCCGTGACGGTCAGGCGCACGGTGTACGTCCCGGGATTCGCAAATACCTTGACCGGACTTGGATCGGGCGAATAGATGCCGTCGTCGAAGGACCAGGCGTAATCAACAATAGTCCCATCGGAGTCTGAGGCGTTTGTCGAGAAGCTGACGCTCATCGGCACGACCCCGGACGTGACATCCGCTGTGATCGACGCCGTCGGCGCCTGACCGACGACCGCGCTGCGCAGGAACCAGCCCGAGGCGAGCGGATCGCTCTTGAAACAGGCCAGAAGCTGTGCGCCGACCTTGGCCGCGCCGGCTTCGGATGGATGGATAAAGTCCGCGACGACATCGCTGCAAAACCATTGCAGTCCGTCCGAGCGAGGCGTCTCGCCGTCGATCCATATATATGGCCCCCAGACCAGCAGCGGCGCGACGACGGGCCCGACGGTCGAATCAAAATTCAGATTTCCCGTGCCCGCGATTTGATTCTCGATCGCCCACTTGACAGAGAAATTCTCTTCGTAAGAGATCGGCTCAGGGTTGAGCGACATCGGGATATCGATATAGGCCCGCGTGCGACTTGAGAGAAAGGCGATTTGAATATTCGGGTAACGAGCCTTGAGGATACGATAGATTTCCTCCATATGCCCCTGATGCCAGACAGCATGGTCAGGGAAACTCCTCTGCGCTATGGGGATATCCGAAGTGCGCTCGGCGGATTTGACCCAGGCGACCTGCACCTGTTCGGCGGTTACTCCCGCAGCCGCCAGACGTGGATCGGCGACAGTCCACGAGGCGTCCATCGGATCCTGCGCATCCAACGCCGAACGCCCGCCCAGGGCGCCGTCCACGATCACGACCTGCGGATTCACGCTCGGATCGGCCGCCGCGCGCACCATAAAGGCTCCGGGGCCAAGCGTCGCAAACTCCATCGTAGTGTTCGACAGGCCGATCGAAATCAAAACGATCTTCCCGCCCGCCGCGTCCGGGTTTCCCGCTGCGTCGAGCGGCCCGATCGTATTCTGGGCAAGATCAAGACCCGCCTGCCGAAGCCCATCCGGTCGAATGCTCGTCCCCCCGGGGTAAAGCCCGCCTTGCTCGCCGAGATACGAGGCCTCTCCCAGATCATTGAGTGGGATCTTCCCCGTCACGGTCAGCGTGCAATCCGCCCGGGCACTGCGGCACATGCCGACCATAAGAAAGAAACAGACGACGCGTAGCGGCCGCCAACGAAGATCAGCGCCCGG
>JAJFLK010000073.1 GCA_021772735.1 Candidatus Sumerlaeota bacterium
GCCGTTTCGTCTTGGCGTGGGCGGTATTGTCGGCAACGGGCGGCAGTGGATGAGCTGGATCGCGCTCGAAGATGCCGTCGCGGCGATCGAGCACGCGATCTCGAATAAAAGTCTGGATGGCCCGGTCAATTTCGTCGCGCCCAGGGCCGTAACGAATCGGGAATTTACCAAGGCATTGGGCCGCGCGCTGCGCCGCCCGACAATCTTTCCCATGCCCGCATTCGCCGCGCGCCTGGCCTTCGGAGAAATGGCCGACGCGCTGCTCCTGGCAAGCACACGCGTGCGGCCGGCCAAGCTTGAGCAGAGCGAATTCGATTTTCGCCAGGGTGATTTGGGGGCGGCGGTTAGCGCACTCGTATCGTCCGGGTATACCCGGGGTAGCCTCATAGGGAAGCGTCCGGCATCCGCCGACCCGCCCTGTCCAAAGTCTGGCCCGTCGGCTCGTTCAATTCAGTCCGAAGTCTTCTCGAACTCCGTCAGCCGACCTGCTCCTGACCGAACGGGCAATCCTTGAGCACCGGGCATTCGGAGCACTTCGGATTGCGCGCCGGGCACAGCGCACGGCCGTGCCAGATCATGGAGTTGCTGAATTCGGTCCAGTGCGAATCGGGAAGAATCTCGGCAATGCGGCGCTCGATCTTTGTCGGGTCGGCGAGCTGCACGAGACCGAGACGCTGGGCGACGCGCTTGAAATGCGTATCGACAATGAGGCCAGGATGACCGAACGCCATCGCCCGGACCAGGTTGGCGGTCTTGCGCCCGACGCCGGCAAGCGAGGTCAGCTCTTCCATCGTCTCGGGCACGCGGCCGCCGAATTTCTCGACAAGACTCGCGGACATGCCGATGATCGACCGAGTCTTTTGGCGGAAGAATCCCGTCGAGTGAATGATCTTCTCGATCTCGGCCGGATCGGCGGCGGTCATGGCGCGGGCATCGGCGAAACGCGCAAAAAGAACCGGCGTCACTCGGTTGACCTGGGCGTCGGTGCACTGCGCGGAAAGGATCGTCGCTGCGAGCAATTGATAAGCCCCGTCGAAGTCGAGTGCTGTGTCTTTGGCGCCGTAAATCTTCCTCAACTCATTGCTGATCCTGATCGCACGAGCGTTCAACACAGATTCGCTCTCGTTCCACATTTTATGGGGCTGCGCTCGGGCTTCATTACGCTTGGAGATCGGGACCTTCTTTTGGGAGGACTTCTTGAGACCGCTCTTTTTCTTGGCGGCTGCCTTTTTCTTCGCGCTGCTCTTCTTCTTCGCGGTGGTCTTCTTGTTTGTTGCCGCCTTCTTCCTTGCCGCGCTGTTGCCGGTTCCCGATTTCGCAGCCTTTTTCTGATTAGCCTTCGCCATGTCGTTCACTTTCGTTTTGCCTGCTGAGTTTATGTCCCCTTTTGGCGGGGCCAATAGACCAGAGTCCGGCCCGGCGGGCAAGAACGCTTGACCCGCGCCGCTCAGGCCGCTATAAGTTTGCGTTCTGCACCTATGTAGATCGGGTGCCGGGATAGCTCAGTCGGTAGAGCAGAGGACTGAAAATCCTTGTGTCGTGTGTTCGATTCACACTCCCGGCACCACTCCAGCATCAGCTAAACTCAATAATTTCAATCGGCCTTGCTTTACACCGTTCCGGTGCGTCGGCTGGCGTATAGCTGGGAAATGCCTGGAATGGCTGCAACTCACCTGCATTAACACGACATCGTTGCTTGTAACTACAAGTGCTGCTTGTTTCGCTTTTTCTCTTGGGCCATTCCCCAGGCGATATTGTGCGTGATTCCCCGCTCGCGTGGCTTCAGGCTCGATGCGTGCGCGGGAGCTTCTTGGCCAGCGTAAGTTCCTCGCCGTTGACAATGATCCTATTCCTTATTTCGTGGGGAAAGTACACGCCACCAGCGGCGACCATTCGGACCGCCTCGGCAAGGTGGTCTATCAATTCAGATTTGGTCAGATATCCGTTTGCCTTGGCCTGAAAAGCCTTCTCGATATAACGGTCATTGAAGAAGGCGCTCAAGATAATGAACTTCATCTCTGGCCGGTCCGTAACAATTTGTCCGATTTCGTCAAAACACAGAGGCCCCAGGGTGTCGATGTCAAATAGGACGACATCTTGCTTGAAATGACGCAAGAACTCCGCCGCCTCGCTCAAGCTCGAAGCGCTGCCGATGACTTCGATGTCGGCCTCGGCCGATAGGTTACTGTTGACGACCTCCGTCACGATCGGATGATCGCCGACCAGCAGTATTCGGACTTTGTCCATGAGGCTCCAGCACCTGCCGCTACCGCGGCGTCAACAGCGGAATGGAGGCGAGAGCAACGCTCTTCGATTGGGCCGTCTTATCCGCCAGTTCGTTAGCCAACCGCCCCAAACGAGTACATCCCAGACGCAGAAACGAGGCGGCCGCTGAGCGCAATTCTTCAATCGCCTTGTCCAGCGCATCGAAGAGGAATTCGTTTTCAATCACTCGCTTGCGCAGCATGTTCACGCCGTACCCGGTTCGATCCATAGGCCTCACATCGTTTGTGCCGTCGCTCATGAGATGAAGGATGAGGTTCTCATCGCCGTTCAAGAAATCGAGTTCGAGGTCCCCAGTATCATCGAGCCATTGCAATCCGATCGTCAGCGCATCGAACGCTCCCGTTGCTTCGACCCCCCATGTGGCATCCGCACCCGCAGCTCGAACTAGGGCGAGCGAGGCTAACGCGCCGAGCGAAGCGCGTCCGGCAGCCAGTGCCGAAAAATCGTCTCTGCCGCGTATCCCGCTCCAGTTTCCCCGCGTGTCCGTGTACTTCGCCACCTGAGAAGCGCAGTAATCGCCGATCAGGCGATCGCGGTGGCCCAGGTATGTCAAGTCGCGGGCTGGCGCGACCATGGAAAGCATCTCCAGGGCGCGTTGATAGATCGTCTTGCTGAAGAGAATTTCATCCTTAGAAAGCTCTATCTGCCCATCGAGTTGCCTGTCTTCAATGATCGAATGTATCAACAAAAGCAGATGGGCCAAGCCCGCTCGCTTGAGCGCTTCTTGTCGTATGTCGCTCAACGGTTCGGCCTGAAGTCGAGGGTATAGAAGCGTAAGCGTCGAGAATTGCCCGACCCAATCCGGCTCCGCAGCGTTGGCCCTGAACTGAATTCGATCACAGATACGTTGTCCCGTCTTGGCCAGGCAAGAGGGAAGGGATTCAGAGAAAAGCTCAAAGTGGATCCGGAGCGATTGTATTTCTGCGTCGAGGAGTGTCGCCTCGGTCATGTCTCTCCTCCTGTGCCTTCGCTCGAACAAATCTTCATGTCTAATTTCGTTTATGCCAAATATGCGGTAGACGGGGAAGGTGGGTAAAGACCCCAATTCTTGATCTTGCATTCGGGGAAATTTCCCACCTAGGCGTCGCTCGGCTTTGGCCGCACACTCACCCCGATACTTGACTGCTCCAAATTCTATGTCGGAGGTGAAGAAATATGAAAGATCAGTGCGAAGTAACGAGCTGCCCAATGGCCGGGCAAGCGAATGTGCGAGCCGATGGTCAACGCCCAGTTCAAAAGTGCTCCCAAGAGAAGAGCCCTCAGAGGCAAGAGTCTAGCGGCTTGATCGCAGAACTTGGATCGAATGGCTCAATGGCTCTTTTCCTGGGGCTGTCCGTCTGCACGGGCTGCTACTGATCACAGTCGGCCTCCTATGCGAATTCACTTTTTTTGATTGTGTGATTCCGCTGCCTGGGTTTTGATGGACCATCTCCGTGTGAGGTGTCTGCCTTTGGGCAGGAATCGTCTTCAAGATCTGAATCCCGATTCATCCGCGAGGGCAGAGTCGCTGCTCGCAGCCATTGGGCGATTGTGGCTTAATTGGGGCTCGTGGGTGATGGCCTCCTTCTTGGTCTGTGCTGGCTTGTATTCGGGGGCGCGGGTCGTTCAGCTGCAGAGCCTGGCTTACCTATCGATAAAACTTGATTCTTCTCTTCAGATTGAAGGCGGTATAAGGCCTGTATTTCTGAATATGTATAGAGTCCTGAATGAGGGGGACAAGTTTATCGAGGTCAATAACGTGCCGGTGACCAGGCTCGTAGAGATGCATGGCTCAATTCGTAATTCCAGCGGCTCTCTGCAAGAGTTTAATGTCCGTCGTTCGGACGAGGATGGGATTTATACTCGCCGCATTATCTGGCTTCCTACAAGTCACATGCCTGAGTTGAGTTTTTCACGCGACATGAGCGTAGAATCGGTTCCGATCCACGAGCTTCAGCGTTGGCTAATCGGCTCCGACTATCGCCTAGTCGGCGTAAACGGCCAAGACGTCAGCACTCCCGCTAGAGCGGCGAGTTTGCAGAACATGAATGGTGGCTGGAGGCACTACTCATTCGCCGCCAATAATGCCCCAGGAGATCGGCTTGAGATTGCCTTTCTTCGGCAAGATCCCATGGCACCCTGGACGCTCTGGATCATGGGGCTGGCGTACGGGTGTCTTGGTCTTGTGGTCCATAGACTCCGCTCGCGATCGCAGTCGGCGTCGGTATATTTGATTTTCTGCGTGACAGGATCCCTCTTTTTCTTCCTCCGAGCGATTCCCGGCTTATTGCGATCTCCTCTCGAAATTCAGCTCTTTCAAGTGGTTTTGTGTCTTTCATTCGCGCCAACGGCACTATTCGTCGGCTCCCTTTCCGGAATTCCCGCGCTCTGGGACAATAAAAGGCGCGTCCTCATCACTGCGCTGGCATGGGGTGGTTTCCTTCGGCTTGTCAGCTGGATGTTGGGATACACTCCCTTTCTGTTCGCATGGGCGATTTCGATCTCTTTGCTCCTCATAATCCTATTCGTCGGGAGACGAGTGCGTAGCGGTGAACACTCGTCTGAAGCTCTTGAGGCAAAGCAGCTTACTCGGACGGTTCAGGTAGCCTGCCTCGCCGGCCTTCTGCCCTCTGCTCTATATCTAATCTCGCTCAACCTGTTTCCCCGTGAGGGGCCGCTTCAGATCTGGGTTGATCTGAGCGCAATCATATTCCCCGTTATGATTGGTTACGCTGTCGTCCTCCGTAACGTGCTTCGCGTCGATGAAATGCTCTTGGAGAGCGCGGCCTTCGGATCGCTGACCGCCGCGCTGGGCTGCACCTTTGCAGTCGCCGTCGCCTTCGTCGTACGCCTTAGCGAGCAGTTCGTCCCGGCCGCATCTCCCTGGGCTGCGGCTCTTTTGGCGGGAGTTGGCGCCGCCTCGGCGCTACCGCTGTACATCCGGGCGCGCCGATGGCTCGAAGATCGGTTCAACCGACGCCAATCAAGGTACGACGACTTTATCCTTTCCATCGAGGAGTTCGGCATCGAGTTGCCCGATGTGGATGCGTTCATTCGCAAAGTCATGGGTGAACTCCGCCGTCTTACAGAATCTCCGGACGTCGCCGCCATCGTGCTGGCTCACGGCGATATTGGCGTCTTCTCCACGGACTCCGAAGCGGAGGTAATGGATCGTCGTGAGGACTGGAATCTCCTCTGCGACGCGATTCACGATCAACCGCGCGAAATGTCGCGTTCGGTTGTCGCCGACTCAATCGGCGGCGACAGCCAGCGCGAAGAGGTTGTTGCCGCAATGGATCGACTTTCCATCCTCTGGCTGTTCCCGTTGATGGTCGAATCGCGCTTCGCCGGCTTGCTTGCTGTTGGGCAAAAAGCTGATGGGCTTAATTACCCGCGTGCTGAATTGCTCAAGCTGCGTATCGTCGCCCGAGAGTGCGCCTTGGGACTCTATAGCTATATCATTCGCCAAAACATGATCGACAAACGCAGGACTGAAGAAGCGCTGCGCAAGAGCGAAGACAGACTCAAACATGCTCAGAAGCTCGAAGTCCTGGGCACGCTCACGACAAGCGTCGCACACGATTTCAAGAATTTGATTACGGCAATTTTCGGCTACACCGCGATTGCCAAGGATACGCTCCCTTTCGATCACCCCAGCGCCGAAGCTGTTCAGAACGTCGAAGAGGTCGCGCGTCAGGCGGCGGGCCTCACACGCTCTCTGCTCATCTTCACAAATCGAATGAAATCGGAGAAGCAGACTTCGGAATTCGCGCCGATCCTGGACCGGGCGATCCGATTTGTGACCCGGGTCACCTCAAGTTCGTTGGATATCGAGCTCCAAACCTCCGAACTCAACGGCGCGTTCGCCCATGCCGATGAGACTCAGATTCAACAGCTTCTCATGAACCTTGTCCTCAATGCTCGCGACGCCATGGCCGGCAGGGGGATTGTTTCGGTTACGGCCAAACAAGTTTCGATGTCCCTCCCTTCTATGGCATCGTCATCCGCTTCGGCATGGATTCGCGTCTCAGTCGCTGATCGGGGATGCGGCATCTCTTCTGACGTGATCGAGCGAATCTTTGATCCTTTCTTCACGACCAAATCGCCCGAGAAAGGGACGGGGCTCGGGCTTGCCATTTGTCGCCAGGTCGCCGAGGACCACGGAGGGTGGATTCAAGTGGAATCGCGACCTTCTGAGGGCAGTTGCTTCGAAATCTTTTTCCCTGTATGTCGAAAGCCAAGCACCGCGGCGCGTTCGGGCGTGACGGCAAAAGAAACACGCCTGAGGGGCGCGAGCATATTGATCGCCGAAGACGACGATATGGTCCGAGCCGGAATCACGACTTTCTTGCGTAGACGAGGTTTCAAGGTCACGGCGGTGGCAAACGGCCATCGCTTTGTTGAGGCGGCGACCGCCGAGCCTCCCGCGGCATGCGTCCTCAATTTCGAGCTGCCCGGCTTAAGCGCCGTCGAGTGTATCGCCTCTCTATCCCGAGAAGGGATACGCGTGCCGATCCTGCTTACATCGGGCGACTCCGATCTCGTTTTCGACAGTGATCGTGCGCCCGGAGTCCGCATCCTTCGGAAACCGTTCAAAATGAGCGACTTGCTGCATGAACTTACGCTTGCTATCGAAATGTTCAACTCGACGAAGGGACGGGTCCCCGATGAATGAATCGATGAGGGTCGTTGTCGTTGATGATGAAGCCCTTTTGCGGGAATCCCTCACCGCTGTGCTGAATCGTGAGGCGGATCTCACGGTCGTCGGAGACGCGGCCGACGCGGGCGAGGCAATCAACGTTTGTCGATCTCTTATGCCCGATATCGTTCTTATGGATATCGATATGCCCGGAAAGGTCTCGTTCTACGCCGTGCGAGAAATCCGGGCATCTTGTCCGAATACGAAGATCCTGTTCCTGAGCGCTTACTTTTACGATCGATACATTGAAGAAGCCCTAGCCGTCCAGGCCAGCGGCTATCTGACGAAACATGAGTCTCCGGATGAAGTCATAACGGCTATCCGTCAAGCAGCCGCAGGCGAAATCTGCTACTCGGATCACGTCTGGTCGCGCCTTGCGGTAACCGACAAGGGAATATGCCTGGCCGAGGCCGACAAGACCATCACATCGACGCTCACGATCCGAGAGGCGGAAGCTCTTCGATATGTAGCGCAAGGGCTCAGAAAGAAGGAGATCTCCGGCCTCATGCACGTATCGATCAAGACCGTCGATAAACACATCACAAGCCTGATGCGAAAACTCTGCATCCACGACCGCGTAGAGCTGGCCCGATTCGCGATCAGGGAACATATCGTTAAACCGTAACGGCCCTTGAATTTGGGGTCTTTTCCCACCTGTCGTTACTTTGGGTGAAGCACTAGAGTCGGTTTTCGATACCGGCGGAAACCCGTATTCAACGCGCTGGAGCGAGGCGCATGAAACACATACCCATCGTCAGCCTCCGCATGGTTCGGGAACGTTCGGTTGCCTATGGGGCACGCAGCCTGCGCGATGCGAACGACGTGTATCTTCTTTTCAAAGATTTGCTCGGCGATCTGGATCGAGAAGCGTTCTGGATCGCCTGCCGCGATTCGGCCGGAAAGCTCTGCTGTCTATCCCAGATATCGCTAGGCACGATTAATTCCGCCCTCGTTCATCCTCGCGAAGTTTTCAAGGTCGCACTGCTCGCCAACGCGGCATCGGTGATAACCGTTCACAACCACCCCTCAGGTGACCCCGCCCCGAGTCACGAGGACGAATCGATTACCGAAATCCTTCAAACGGCGGCATTGATCCTTGGCATACGTTTTCACGATCACCTCATCATAGGCGCGGATGGCTATTACTCGTTTCTCGAAAGCGGCCGGCTCGAATAGTTGGCGCTCGCCTGCTTCCACGGGGGTTCGCCTCGATGAGCGCCCCAATTTTTTCCTTGTCCGTGCGGTCCAGATCGGGCATTGCTTACGTCATCTACGACGAGGCAAACAGCTCATGGACCCTAAGAATGAACTCGGCCAGACCATCTATAACTCGCGACTTGCACTGGACTTGACTCAGGACGAATACGGCCAGCGATACAGTGTCAGCGGCCCCGCCATCTTCAAATTCGAAAAGGGTTTCGTGCGCCCATCGCTTGCGTTGTGGCTAAAGATGGCGGCTGATACCGAGCTCACGGAAAAACGGGCCGTTATCCTCTGGCTTATGTGCAAGCTGCCCGAGCAGTATCAGGCATACGTGTCGACGACGCCCACGCATAAGCGGCGCAAGGCACACAGCGGTTCAATCGACTACGCGGCCTTCGAATTGCGTGCGGAAATGCAAGCCGCAGCAGCCAGGGACCAGACGCTCCCAAAGGCCTTACGCAAATTGCTCGATGACGACGAGATCTGGGAATTGTTCAAACCCTCGGGCCATGAAATCAATTTGATGCGCGATATGTTTGGGCCAATGGGGAAAGGAAGTCCCGCCGATTATCGCGAAGCGTTACGCTTAATTCGAGAATTCGTACACTCGTTTTGATAGCCGAGCCCCGGACATCGCAGGCAGCCCAGACTTGAAGCTTCTGGCACACAGGCACCGGTTTGAGCATCGAATTGGCTCTGATCGCTGCGTATTCGGGTATTGAAAATTGCCCAGCAGCTTGGATCTCGCCGCGCAGACCCTCGAGCACGATCTCGATCTTCCCCCCGCGCTGAACTTGCGTCGCGT
This sequence comes from Candidatus Sumerlaeota bacterium, assembly GCA_021772735.1. Lineage (GTDB taxonomy): Bacteria > Sumerlaeota > Sumerlaeia > MVZB01 > JAJFLK01 > JAJFLK01. Next base: position 8,973 of record JAJFLK010000073.1, read on the forward strand.
CGCGCGCCGAATCTCTCGGACCATATCTTCGGCCATGATCGAATCCTCCTTCGGATCGACCCGGCCAGCATCCTCCAAGGCGACCGAGGGCTCAATGGGCTGGGTTCCGCTCCAATTCGCCAAGTCCAGGAATCGGTCCCGCACCTCATATCTCAGAGGCTCAGCCTGTCCAACTTTTTGCGACGT
>JAJFLK010000074.1 GCA_021772735.1 Candidatus Sumerlaeota bacterium
GCGCACCCCAACAGGCCGATTCGGCACAAACCAATCCGGGCGGGCGCGGTCCGGACATCCTCAATCCACACGAGCTCGATCCGGCCCGCCTCGTCCCGGCTCAGCAAGCTCGAAGTATCCGACGGGGACGCGCGTGCGCCACGCGACGCTCGGCGAAGGCGAGGTCACGGGCGCCCAAGGAGACAGCGAGGAACGGCAAATCTCGATTCGGTTTGACGCCGGGCTTGAGCTTGAACTTTTCGAACGATACGCGGAGCTTGAGATCGTACATGACTTGCCCTTCTGAACGAATATCGCGGAGTGTTTCCTCGCCTTCTTCAAAGCATCCGCGGCTCCGGGATCCCTTCGCCATGCTTCTGACCTGCGCCAATTGCCGAGCTCGAATCCCCGACGGGGTGCATCCCTATTCGATGCGGATCGAGCTGTTCCCCCGGATCGAGGAATCTCTTATCATCACAACTGAAGATCTGGAGATCGATTTCGACACGAAGCTCAAGAAGATCGTCGCGCAACTCGAAGCCATGAGCGAAGACGAAGTCCAGGCCGAGACCGAGCGCGTCTACTCTAGATTTCATTTCGTCGTCTGCGACGCATGCAGGGACATGCTCGCCAGGAGCCTCAAGGAAAACGCGCTGAAACACGAGTCGTGAACGAAAGCCAACACAACACCTCAGCTGAGCCAGGCCGGACGAGTCGGTCCCCGGATTCTCTGACGTCGAGAGAAATCCGACAGGCCGGCGTCGTCCGGGTACTGGTTGTCGAGGGCGTCGCGAACCTGCTCGTCGCCGCGTGCAAAATTACGATCGGCGCTTTGGCGAGCAATCTGACCGTCTTATCGGACGGGATGCACGGGCTGCTGGACGCGGCCAATAACGTCGCCGGATATTTCGGGCTGAAATTTTCGTATCGCCCTCCCGATGCGGATCACCCGTACGGGCACCGCAAAGTCGAAGCGCTGCTGGCGCTGGGCATCGGCGCCGTGATGGCGCTCACGAGCTGGGAGATCCTGCAGGCCGTCGCGCGGCGATTCCTGAGTGAGACCCCTTTCCTGCCAAAGCCGTTCAATCCGCTATTTGTCATCGTCCTGTTCGCGACGCTGGCCGTGAACGCCGCCGTCGTGTCGTATCAACTGCGAATGGGACGCAAGCTCAAGAGCGCGTTCTTGATCGCGGATGCCGGACACACAAAAACCCACATGGCCCTGGATGTGATGGCCATCGCTTCGCTCGTGCTGGCCAGCCGATTCGCCTGGATCGACCCGGTGCTGTCGCTTGTCGTCGTGGGATACATCCTCCGGATGGGATTCCATATCGTCTGGGAAAACGCGATGATCCTGACCGACACCGAAATCCTTGACCCGAAAGTCGTTAAACAGGCGGTCGAATCGATCCCGGATGTATTGAACTGTCATGCGATCCGGAGCCACGGCATGCCGGACGATATCAACCTGGACCTTCACATCGTCATCTCGCCGGACCTGACCGCGGGCGATGCGAGTGAGATCGAGACCCGCGTCCGCAAGGCGCTCTTCGAGAAATTCGCCGAGGTCACCGAAGTCGCGATCCATCATCAAACGCATTCACCAATGACGTTTGAGCCCGAGCGGCGCGATAAGTTTGAGGCTCGCGACTGAGATCGCCGCCCGGGCTCTGGGCAATTCTTACCGCCGACAAGCTCCGCGAGTCGATTGGTCCAGACGTACTGCTGCGCGATTCGAGCAAGATTTTCCCGGGTTTTGCCAAGTTCTATGCGCCGGAGCTCAGCGCAAGTCATTGCCTCGCCGGGCCAGACGCCACGTCAATAGGGGCCCCTTCTTCCCGGATTTTGCCCTCTCAAGTGGATGGGCGAAGAGGGAAAGTTTTTCCCCGATGAACCGGAATCGGATCGTCAATAATCCGGCGACCGGCAAGAATTTCCGACAGAATAATGTCGTCTTTGCTCATGCCATCTCGAACATTTTCGATCTATCCAAAGCAATATCAGTCATTTGCGAATATCGTAAAATTGACGCCCGGCCCTGATACCGAGTGGCACCGATCTTGAGTTAAACGGCCCCGGACAGGTGCGGAACCCTGACCGGAGAGCACGCATGAAAGAGATCTACCACATACTCTCGGCCGCGATGGGCGAAGAGACCCGGATGCAGCAGATCGCGAACAATCTCGCCAACGTGAGCACGACGGGATTCAAGCAGGACAAAGCCGTTTTCGAGGATTTCTTCAAGTCCGCGCAGGCGAACGATCCGACGACTTCCGCCTCGACGCCTTCCGTCGCGCAGGTGGCCCGTGGTTACGTCGATTTCTCTCCCGGCCCGCTCGTCAACACCGGCAACACGTTTGATGTTTCGATCCAAGGCGAGGGATTTTTCGAGATCGAGGGGCGCACCGGAGAGGAAACTCTCTTCTCGCGCGCCGGCAATTTCACGGTCAGTGATGAGGGCTACCTTGCGACCGTCGATGGCCGACGCGTTTTGGACGGATCGGGCAGAGCCGTCTCGATCGGCGCGGACGCATTGCAAATTGAGATCAGTGAAACCGGCAAGATCACCAGAGGTGGCGAAACCCTTGCGACGCTCCGTCCGGTACTGATCGCCGATACGACGCGGCTTGAAAAGCGCGGGGATTCGCTGTTCGCCGATCCCTCGGCGATCGAGCACGCCACAGACGATGCATCCCGGATCAAACAGGGATTCATCGAAGGCTCGAACGCCAATCCAATCAAAGAAATGATCGCGATGATCGAAACTCAGAGAGCCTACGAGATTCAGCAACGCGCCATAAGATCGATCGATGAACTGGTCGACATGAGAATCGGCCAGTCCCTGAGGTCATAGCGAGAGCAAAACCCACCCCGGCATGCGCGCAATAGGCCGGAACGAGAACGAACGAGGAGACAACCACCCATGCGAGCCCTACACACCGCTGCGACCGGCATGCAATCGCAGCAAATCAACCTGGACAACATTTCGAACAACCTTGCCAACGTATCGACGACGGGGTTCAAGCGAGGCCGGGCGGACTTCCAGGATTTGATTTATCAGCAGCTCCGAAGCGCCGGAGCGAGCGCCAACGCCGAAGCCCCCA
>JAJFLK010000075.1 GCA_021772735.1 Candidatus Sumerlaeota bacterium
ACCGGCGGAGAGATCGCCGCTCTAGTTGTTTTGAACGCCGTGGCCCGCAAGATCCCCGGCGTTCTCGGCAATGAGGCCTCCGCGCCGAACGACAGCTTCGAGACCGGGCTGCTCGATTGCCCGCACTACACGCGTCCGGAGGTATTCGAAGGGCTTGAGGTGCCGGAAGTTCTAGCCTCGGGCCACCACGCGAAGATCGTCGAGTGGCGTCGCGAGCAGGCATTGCGCAAGACGGCGCGGCGGCGTCCGGATCTGATCGATCGCGATAGGCTTTCAGATGAGGAAAAACGAATAGTCGACGAGGAGATCGAAGGGGCGAGCCAGGCGATCGAGGAATAGGTCAGACCGAGGCTGCGGCTGATTCGGGGTCCGCTTCGGCGGCGGGAACTTCAGCCACCGGTACTTCGGTCGCTCCGGCCGTTTTCTTACCCGAATTCCACTGCTCAAGCGCCCATGAGCAAACAAATCGACCTGCACGGCCTGCGCGAATTCATTGGACGAGAGATGTACTCATCATCAGCGCGGGCTTACGGGCTAGGCCGATTTGAATAGAATCACTCATGCGCGCGAATTGATGTCTTTGGGAATTCACTTGCGCGGCGTCTTGGCCTGCATGCGGGCTTTCCCGCAGCGCGGGCAGATCCATTTGCGCTGCTTGTGGAAGGAGCGTTTCTCCTCCTTCATCTTGATCTTGCATCGTTTGCAATACATGGGGTCGGAGGCGTTCCAGGCGCCGATGGGGCGCCGTGCCTGATCTTGCGCGATTGCCAGGGCCGAGCATTAGCTTTTGACATCGCTCGGGCGGCTCGCCAACAATGGCCCGCGCAATGAGGCCGTTCAAGGCCATTCAAGACTGCTAATGGCGTTTGACCGCACCTCGATGCGTTTGCAAAACGTCCCATTCCTGATTGAGCGGATATCAATTCCCGGATGACAGAACTGTTTCTTCCCCCAGCCTCGGTTGAACGACCCGTGCCTCTGCCCGAGGGCTTTCTGCTCTCGGTCTTGATGCCCGTCTATAACGAGATGTCCACGATCGAGGAGATCCTGCGGCAGGTCCACGCCGTGGTGCTGCCCAAGGAGATCATCATCGTCGATGATTGGTCGACCGATGGAACCCGGGATTTCCTCAAGAAGATCGACGGCGTCGATGGCGTCCGCGTTTTCTACCACGATAAGAATCGCGGCAAGGGCGCCGCTTTGCAGACCGCGATCGCGCAGATCAACGGCACGCATGCGATTATTCAGGACGCCGATCTTGAGTACGATCCGGGCGATTACCCGGTGCTTCTCCGGCCGCTGCTCGAAGGGCGGGCCGATGTCGTCTATGGCTCTCGGTTCAAGGGGTCGGGGCGGGTGTTTCTGTATTCGCACTACATCGGCAACAGGTTCCTGACCGGGCTGACGAATCTTCTCTATAGCTGCAATCTGACGGACATGGAGACCTGCTATAAGTGCTTTCGCAGTGAGGTCTTCGACAAGGTTAAGCTGCGCAGCCAGAGGTTCAACATCGAGCCGGAGATCACGGCCAAGATTTTCAAGAATCACTTCAAGGTCTTCGAGGTGCCGATCAATTACAGCGGCCGCGATTTCGATGAGGGCAAGAAGATCACATGGCGTGACGGGTTCTCGGCGATCTGGGCGTTGCTCAAGTTTCGGTTTACCGATTGATGACTGCCCGGCGCAAAGGCCGGCGCGGTCGCCGCCGAGACGGCGAGGGCACCGAAGCCCGCGGCCCGGCCCGTGCCTACGGCGCCCCCTCGGCGCAGGTCGCCCTCTCAAGCGAAACGCACCCAGCTCAGGCTCCGGATGATCCCGCCGGCGCGAGGCGGTTCTGGATCGCGCTCGGTCTCCTTCTCGCGCTCATCGCGTGGGTTTTTGTTCCCGGCCAGTCGACGAAGGAACCGCTTGTCGATTTCAAATGGCCCTTTCTGGCCCTCGGCGTCGCGATCGTTTTCATCCTCTCGTTGCGAGCCCCATCCGATCGCACGTTCTTCAAATCATCACCCGCAAAGCCCCTGTCAGTGGCGTTCGCCCTGATCGCCGTCGGGCTGGTGATCGCCTCAATATTCTCCCCCGCGCCATCGCTCGCATGGCGGACCGCCGCGCGCGAATTCATCTTTATCATTCTGGCCGCGCGCCTGGCGACGATGCGCCTTACCCGAGGCGTCGCCCTGGGCATTGCCTCGGCATACTTTGCTTCGGCGGGTCTTCAGGCCGCGCTGACTCTGGTGCAGTGGGCCCTGGCCGGGCGCACCGGCGGCGCGGTATCGGCCCGATTCGCCATGGTCGGCACGCTGGGCAATCCCGAATACATGGCCGGCTGGTTGGCGCCGGCGTGCGTCGGCGCGATCGTCCTGGCGGTATCCGGCCGTGCTTCGGCGCGGGTTCGAATCGCGGCCGGGGCGGTGGCGGCGCTGACTGGCGCTTCGGTGTTTCTGAGCGGGGGGCGCGGCGCGGCGCTCGGAGCCGTGGCGGCGCTGGGCCTGCTGGTGATCGTCGGGCTTTGGAAGTCACGCAATGCGGGGGGCGCGATGGCACAAGGGAACGACCCGGGCGCGGAAAGGGTAAATGGTCAAGATCCCTGCCAGGAACTCGGCCGCGTAACCGGAGGCATCCGCGCCCTTGCGCCTGGAGCTTTGGCCGTCCTTATCGGCGCGGCGCTGCTCGCGGGCGGCGCGTTGATGCTCGGGCCTGAAGCTCGGCGCCAGAGCCTGTTGGGCCGAGGCGAGCAGATGTTCAACCCCTACTCGACTTCGATCCGGCACCGGACGGGACTGCTCGTCGTGACGGCGCACATGATCCGGGAAAATCCCATTCTCGGCTGGGGGCCCGGGCGTTATACCGTCGGGTTCGATCTGACGCGGGGGCGCCTTGCGCGCGAGAGCGATTCGGTCGGTCCCTGGGTGTTCAACGAGTTTTTCAATGACCGCGCGGCGCTCGAAGCCCACAGCGATCCCCTGCAGTGGTGGGCCGAGTATGGACTGGCGCCGTTCCTGGGGCTGATGCTTCTGACGGCCTCGACGATCGTGACGGGCATCGCGCTGGCCCGTTCCCCCGATGAACCGGTGGCGGCGCGCATATGGCTCGCAGTTTTCGCCGCGCTCGCGGTCGGGATGCTCTTCAATTTTCCTCTGCATCGGCCGAGCAGGGCTGTGCTGTTTTGGGCGGCGGCGGGGCTGATCCATGCGTTGCGATTGGACTTCGATGACCCGGAGCCCCAGCCCGAATCGGGCGCTAGTAGTTTGACCGATGGGAGGTGACGGGAAGTCATGACCGGCGAGGGCGCCGGTCCCACACTTTCCGGGTGTGACGCTTGTCACGTGTGGAACCGACGCCCTCGCCGGTTGAGAAATTCAAGAAACCCCCGGGTGTGGCGGTGCGACAACCCCACATAGTCAGCCGGTCGGAGCACTAGTCATTGACACGGGCGGACGTTCGGGGGGATCGTAGGGGACAATCGTAGCAAGCGATCTTTAGACATAATAATCATTGAGGAGGCGCGAGTCATGGCAACCGCAACCGCCCCGGGTGCCGTCGGGGAATTGATCCGGCAAAGAAAACTTTTCATCGACGGGGAATTCGTCGATGCGCAATCGGGCAAGACGTTCGGCGTCATCAATCCCGGCACCGGCGCCGAAATGTGCCGGGTCGCCGAGGCTGATAAGGCCGATATCGACGCAGCCACGAAGGCGGCAAGGCGGGCGTTCGAGTCGGGACCATATCCTAAGATGAGCAATCGCGATCGCGGCCGGATGCTCAGCCGGATCGCCGCACTGATTATGGAAAACCGCGAGGAACTGGCGCGGCTCGAATCGCTCGATAACGGCAAGCCGATCGGCGAGACGATGAACGTGGATATTCCCGCCTCGGCGGCGACGTTCGAATACTACGCCGGCTGGGCCGATAAGCTCGAAGGCTCGGTCATTCCGGTCGATGGAAACAATCTGAACTACACGCGCCTCGAACCCGTCGGCGTTGTCGGCCAGATTATCCCCTGGAACTTCCCGCTCCTGATGCTGGCCTGGAAAATCGCGCCGGCCATATGCGGCGGCAATACCATTGTCATGAAGCCGGCCGAGCAGACTCCGCTGTCTGCATTGCGATTCGCCGAGCTGTGCGCCGAAGCCGGCGTGCCTCCGGGTGTGGTCAATATTGTGCCGGGCTTTGGCGAGACCGCCGGCGCGGCCATAAGCGGTCATCCGGACATCGATAAAGTCGCGTTCACCGGCGAGTGGAAAACCGGACAGATCATCATGCGGGCGGCGGCGGGCACCCTGAAGCGCATCTCGCTTGAGCTCGGCGGCAAATCGCCCAATATCGTTTTCGACGACGCCGATATCCCTTCGGCCATTGCCGGCGCTATGGGTGGGATCTTCTTCAACGCGGGCGAAGTCTGCTGCGCGGGCTCACGGCTTTTCGTCCAGAGCGGCATCCACAAGGAATTCGTTCAGGAGTTCGCCCACCAGGCCAATTCGATCAAGGTCGGCGATCCGCTCGACGAGACGACGCAGCAGGGCGCGCAGGTCAGCAAAGAGCAGTTCGAGAAGATTCTCGGATACATCGACATCGGCAAGAACGAGGACAAAGCCGAACTGGCGTGCGGCGGCGAGCGCGTCGGCGATACCGGATACTTCATCCGTCCGACGATCTTCGACGGCGTGACGAATGACATGCGGATTGCTCGCGAAGAGATCTTCGGCCCCGTCGTCTCGGCGATCGATTTCGCCGATGAGGAGGCCGTCATCGCAGAGGGCAACAAGACGATGTATGGCCTGGCGGCCGGTGTCTGGACGAAGGATATCAAGAAGGCCCATCGGGTCGCGCACGGTCTGCGCGCCGGGACGGTCTGGATCAATACTTACAACGCATTTGACGCGGCGTCGCCGTTCGGCGGCTTCAAGTACAGCGGCTTCGGGCGCGAGAACGGCAAGGCCGCGCTCGAGCTCTATACTCAGGTCAAAAGTATCTGGGTGAATATGGACTGATCTTTCGCGCCGAATCTCTCGGCGTGACGAGCGAAATCAGCGGCCGGTTTGCCAGGCGCGGCAGGCCGGCCGCTTTTCTATTTGGAGGTCGCGCGATTTGAAGACGAAAGAAACGTGGCTGCGCTGGCTTCTGGATCGCGCCGAGGGCGCGTGCGTGATCGAGACGGATGCCTCCGGCCTCATCACGCAGTTCGGCCCCGGAGCCGAGGCGTTCTTCGTCTGCCCTGCCGCCCAAGCCATTGGCCAGATGAAATACAGCGAGTTCCACGACGCGGCCGAGCTCGAAGCATGCAAGGGCAGCCCGGAGTTCGTCGCCGCGCTCGCAATCCCCGGCTGGACCGAAGACGTATGGCGCGTTGTGCCGCTGGCAGACGAGCCCTTCGCGGCGCGCGTGACGTTGATTCCGTTGAGAGACTTCGGTCCTGCCGAAGCGCCTGGAGCGAAGGATAAAATCACTGGATGGCTGGCGCATTACCGGCGATTGGCCGAGTGAAAATCCGAGACTTCGACGATCCTTTCAGCAGGTGATTTTGACGAATTCGCGAAATTCATGGAATTCGCGATCCGATACTCCGATAAATAGATTGAGCATGCAAAATGAGCGACATCAAAAGCAAAGGCCTGTTTTCCATTTCGATCACACGCGCATGCCTACTTGCTGTGATGCTCCTCGGGATATTCTGCGTAGTGCTCTCACGTATCAAGGGAAGCGCGGACGAGCGCGTAGTTGCGACGCTCATCATTGATAGAGAAGTTAAGGGAAAGATCACGATCGGACCTCCCCACGGGGACGTGGACCTTGACAGATTGGACCATCGCAATGACCCGCCCGTGTTCTTCATTGGTCCTTCTGGCGTCACAAATTCCTTTTTCCACGAGAAACTTTTCAGGGGGCACGTCTATCGGGCCTTTTATTCGGATGGGACGCGGATTCCAGTGTATACATTTGACACGCTTGATCCCCAGATAGATGCCTTGCACCTTATCGGCTCGGAATCGCGTGCCGGCAAGATGTACGCAGTGTATTTCCTGGGGCCACTCCCAACTCATGATGTAATGAATGAGAAATGATGTCGAGCGAGTGGATCGCGGAATCCAGCCGCGTCCGGCCCGACGGTCATTCCTAGCCCCCAAACCCCGCCCCGAATCGTACGGGTGAAAACCATGGCCACAACATTCGCATTCAAGATGACCAAGTTCTCTCTGGACGTTGCCTCGGCCGTCACGCGGGCCGAAGTGCGCATGCACAACTTGCACTATCTCGAAAAAGACATGTCGATCATCTTCGTGGTCAATCATTTCACGAGGCTTGAGACGCTGATGCTTCCGTATCAGATCTTGAAGAACACGGGCCTGCGTCCTTGGTCGATGGCTGCAGGCGTGCTTTACACCGGCCGGGTCGGAAAGTTTCTGCGCAGCATCGGGACGGTCTCGACCAAAGATCCCGACCGCGATCGCGTCGTGATCAGCTCGCTGCTTTCCGGAGACATGCCGTGGATCATTTTCCCCGAAGGGGCGATGATCAAAGATAAGAAGATGATCGACGCCGAAGGCGAGTTCCGCGTATGGGGCAAGTCCGGCCGGCGCCCGCCTCACACCGGCGCGGCCGCGCTCGCGCTGCGGGCTGAGTATTACCGGCGCAAGATCCGCTGCATCCGGGATAACCCGAACAGCAATGGCATGATGGGTGACGCCCTCGCCAAATTCGACCTGGAGAATTTCGACGAGGCCGACCGCCGCCGGACGGTGATCGTGCCGATCAACATCACATATTTCCCCATCCGCTCGAGGAAGAATCTGCTTTTCAGCATGGCCAAGCGATTCGTGAAGGACTTGAGCCAGCGTGCCATTGAAGAGCTTTCGCTCGAAGGCGCGAGCCTCGGCAAGGGGTCCGATATCGACATCACGCTGGGCGAGCCGATCGATATTCGCGACTACCTGGATCGGCCCGAGTTCGCCGAATTGATGGCATGCAGCGACGATGACATTGACAAGCTCGAAGAGGATCCGAGGTCGGTCTTTAATGATGTGGCGCGTGAGTTGATGGTGAAATACATGCGCGCGATCTATCGCATGACGACCGTCAATTTCGATCACATCTTCGCCAATATTATTCGCTTCCAGACGGCCAAGACGTTCACCGAGCGCGCGTATCGCAATCGCATCTTCATGGCGGCTCACGAACTCTTGAAGCGTGATGATCTGCGATTCCAGACCGAGCTGCGCGAGCATTACGCAAACATCCTGTTCGAGGATCCCAGCCCCGAGTTCGATAGTTTTGTGGAGCTTTGCGCCGAGGATGGCATCCTGGAGCGCGACGGTCGCCGATTTAAGAAAGATTTCAATCTTCCCCGCGGAGAATCTGAGATCCATGAAGTGCGGATGAAAGAGCTGACGTACGTGATCGCGAACGAGATCGAGCCGCTCGGAGAAGTCGTCAAGGCGATCAAGCGCGCCGCGCGCATCCCGAGGGCCGAAGTCTCGCGCACGATTCGCGAGATGTTTCAGCAAGAGGATGAACGGATTTTCGACGAGGATTACGCGGAGTTCCATGACGGCGAGCGGACAAAGTCACCGGACGTCGGCCGCCCCTTTCTTCTGCGCCCGCCGAAGATTCGAGCCGGCATCGTGCTCGTGCACGGTTACCTCGCCGCGCCGCTCGAAATCCGCTCGATGGCGGAATACTTTTTTTTGAAGGGCTATGCGGTCTACGGCGTCCGGCTCAAGGGTCACGGCACATCGCCTGAAGATCTTTCCTCGACTCGCTGGGAGGAATGGTACGAATCGTTCAACCGGGGCTTTGCCGTGATCAAATCGCTGACGGACAATATTATCCTCGGCGGATTTTCGACCGGCGGCGGCCTGGCTCTTCTCGCGGCCGGACGAAAGCGCGGCAGCGTGCAGGCCGTCTTCTCGATCAACGCGCCGCTCCAGTTGCGCAATTACGCCGTGCGCATGGTGCCTTCGGTCATCACGGTGAATCGGCTTCTGGGCCGCGTCCGGCGGCGGCGCAAGCAGTGGGATTATGTTAAAAATTTGCCCGAGAACGCGCACATCAATTACGAGCGCAATCCGATGGCGGGCATCCGCGAGCTCGGCCGAGCGATGGGCACGATGGAAGGCGCCTTGAAAGACATCTGTGTGCCGACTCTGATCTTGCAGGGTTCGCGCGATCCTGCCGTCGATCCCGATAGCGGCCGGCTGATATTCCATCAGGTCGGGACTCAGGATAAGGAGCTGGTAATCCTCGATCGCGACCGTCATGGAATCATAAACGGCGAGGGCTCGATCGATGTCTTCGACCGCGTGGATTTTTTTCTCGAATGGGCCGCAAGGCGCAAGGACTACGCCTGCTGCGATTGAGTCGGGTCCGAGCTTGTCCCCGGCTCTTCGGCTCCAGGCTCGTTTAGGCCAGGCGTCAGGGTCGGCGGGGGCGTCGCGGCCTGAGGATCCGGGAGTGGCGCCGGCGTTGCGTCTTGCGCCGCCGATTCGGGTCGTGTCGTCGACTGAGAAGCTGTGGGCCCGCCGTCGTCATGGGGCACGGCATGGCCCGCGCCGGCCTCGGCTGTGGGTGGCAAAGGCGTCGCGCCGGCGGGCGGGGGCGGGGTATCGGAGTCCTCGAGGTGCTTGAGCTTGCCGTCGAATTCAAACAGCGGAATGCTCTCGGATTTCCCTTTCAGCTTGACCGGGGCGAGTTCACGGATGGGGAAATCGCGCCCGACGCCGTCGACAAACTCGCGCGACATCAAGATCTTATCTCCCGGCGCGCCGCCGCAAAGACGCGACGCGGTGTTCACCGTGTCGCCGATGACCGTGTATTGCATGATGAGCTCTGAGCCAACGTTGCCGTGGATGACTTCTCCAAAGTGCAGACCGATGCCGACCTCGAAGTTCATGCCGCCGAACGAGGTTTCGCCGAGGCGATTGAGCATTTCGACCGAGCACCGCAGGGCGTTCAGGCAGGCGTCTTCGTCGCTTACCGGACTGCCGAAGGCCGCGATAACGGCGTCGCCGACGTATTTGTCCAGCGTGCCGTTGTATTTGAATACGATTTCTGTCATCGCCGTGAAGTATTCGTTCAGCATCGTCACGACGGCGTCCGGCGCGAGCTTCTCCGAGAGCGACGTGAATCCGCGAATGTCGGAGAAAAGAATCGCGCATCGGACCTGCTTGCCTCCGAGTGTGAGCCCCACCTCCTCTTTCGTGATGCGATCGACGAGCTGCGGCGTCAGATAGCGCGAGAGGTTGTTGCGTTTGTTCTCCTCGCTGATGATCTGCTTGTAGAGCTTCGCATTGCGCACCGCGACGGCTGCCTGGTTGGCAAGAATCGTCAGCAGGCTCAAGTCTTCTTCGGTGAAAGTATAGAGGCTCTCGGAATTCTCGACGTAAATAACGCCGAGGATTTCATCCTGGTGGATGAACGGGACGCACATCGCCGAGTTGATGCCGCGATGAATGATGCTCACTTCCTCGTGGAAGCGTTCGTCTTGTTTCGTATCCGCGCTCAGGACGCCGACGCGGTTGTGGACGGCGAACTGAACCAGACTGCGGCTGATGTTCATCTGCGAGCCGTCCGAAGCGCCCTGCGCGTCGCGCACGGCGACCGGAATCACCCGACGGTTGGCGGCCTCGAATAGCAGCACGACGCCGGTATCAACCGTGAGCAGGGAGAAAATCTTCTCCAGAATCATGCTGAACAACGCCTTCAGATCGAGTTCGGCGACGAGCTGCTGGCCGATTTCCTGGATGAGAACCAGTCGGCGATAGAGCTTCGACATTTTCTTCGAATCCGATTCGCTGTCGCCGAAATCCGAGATCTCCGAAGATTTAATTTTCGCGATGACTTCGAAATTCGCCTCGTCGCCTGCCGGCGGACCCGCAACCGAAATCTCATGGCCGCTCATATCAAACGGCTCGTCCGTATGGGACTGCCGGGCTTCGCGCGCGGATCGGTCGGACGCGTAATAGCCGAGCAGGAATTCGCCGAGTTTGATTTGATCGCCGTCGTCGAGCCCGATGCGATCCTGAATGCGGATGCCGTTTACATACGTGGCTTGAGTTGTGGATTGACTGTTGAGCAGCACCTGGTGCTCATCGATGAAGATCGTGAAATGACGCCGCGAGACGCGCGGGTCGGAGATGACGATACTATTGGAGCGCTGGCGACCGACCGAGTTCTCGCCGAATTGGAGATCCCACTCGCGAATATCCTGCTCACCGCGCAGTAGAAGAAGCTTTGCCATTAGGCACCTGGCCCCAGGAGATACGGCGCCGCGCACGGACATGGGGCGATATCACTGCGCGGCTTGCTTGAACTCGGAGGACGGCTCCGGTTCGGGAGCCCTCGTCGATCCTCCGCGCCCGATTCAGTACATTTCATACCATAATGCCACTCGGGGTGCAGCAGGGGGATTGCGTCGGCGGGCGCGCTGGAATTCCTCACTCGCCGCGGTCGGCCGGTGGCCGCCGCAGCGGACCCGATTACCCCAGGCGGCCCAGGCGGCGCAGCGTCTTCAAGATCACGTCCTCGGGCGAGGCGTTGTTCAGCACTCGCGCATACGTCATGCCGCGCGCCGTGCACCAGGCCGCCATCGATTCGCTCCAGGCCGTCACGCGCGCCCGATATCGGCCGAGGATCGCCGGATTTATAGAGACCTCCGCGTTGTCCTCGCTTTCGGCATCGATCAGGTTCAGGTCGCCGGTCAGCGTCGGCTCCCATTCCTCGCGATCCAGGACGTGGAGCACGATTGCCTCATGGCGGCGGGCGATGATCGCGCGCAGGGCAGGTTCGAAGCTCTCGGGCTCGAGGAAATCGGAGATGATTATGACGAGCCCGGGACGGCGGATGCGCATCAAGGTGGTCTCGACGAACCCAGCCAGCCGGAGCGGGCCGCCCTCGGGCGCGTCACCGAGCAGACCAAGCATGCGCGGAGTGAAAGGACGCCCCCGGCACAGCGCAAGGTGGCGCTCCCTTGCCGTGCCCTGGCTCGTGCCGAGGTCGATCGTCAGCCCGTCGTTATGAGTCAGCGCGATCATCCCGATCGCGGCGGCGAGCCGGCGAGCCATCAGCGATTTCGACGGTGAGCCGAACGTCATGGACTCGCTCAGATCGACGATGATATGGACGTTCAGTTCCTGCTGATGGAGGAAGAGCTTCAGATAGAGCCGTTCGAGCCGGGCATAGAGATTCCAATCGACGAATCGGATGTCATCGCCCGGGACATAATTTCGGAAATCGGCGAATTCGACCGAGTGGCCGTGGCGCTTGCTTCGCCGTTCGCCTGCGTATTGGCCGCCCGTCACGCGCCGGACGGCAAGGCTCCACTGCTCAAGCTTGCGCAGGAATGCCGGATCGAGCAGGGGTTCGGCTGCGGTCTTCATCGGTCGAATCACGCCCCCCCGGCGCGCTTCTCATCACGCAGAACCGACCGGAAACGATTCTCCTCGGCCTCGCCGAACGCGAGGCGATAGACGCGGCGACCGTTGACATGGACGCGCTGAGGCGGAAATACGCGGGTTTGGCCATCTCTGGACCGTACGGTCAAAGTGACGTCCCAATCACCGTGTCCGAGGCGAATTAGCGACGTGGATTTTGTGCTCTGAGCCAGTCGGATGGGATCCTCGACGATTGAATTCTTTGGATCGTCCGGCGATCCGCTTTGGTTGAACGTCCAAAGGATCGGAGTCGAATCGGCCGAGTATACGACCTCGATCACAGCGGAATCGCTCCGGGCGAGCGAGGGCGCGAAGGCTGAATCCAGGCGGGCGGCTTCGCGCCAGGTCAAGTGCTTCTGATTTAATTCGTTTCGGGCCGCGTCCAGGGCGTCGAGCTGACGGCGGATCTCCGTCATTGATGGCTGACGGGGCTGCCGGACGGGCTGAGTCGTATCCTGAGCGTTTGCCGGCCGAGCAGGAACGGCGATCGCAAGCAACGCCCCAAGTGCGATAATGGCGTCAAATCGCTGCATGATCGCTGCGAGTCGAGCCGGGGATGAGGCCCAGCGCCTCGGGCAACCCCAGCCGGAAGTTCATGGCCTGGACGGCCTGACCGGCCGCGCCTTTGCCCAGGTTGTCGATTGCTGTGACGACGATGAGCACGCCCGCATGGGCATCGACCTTGACGCCGATGTCGCAGAAATTGGTCATCCGGACGGCGGCGGTCGTCGGCATCTCGGCTTCGGGGAGGATTCTGAGGAACGGCCGGCCGTCATAGTATTCGGCAAAAAGCGCGCGGGCGGATGCGTCGTCGAACCCACCCGCATCGCCGCCCTTCGCGTCCTTAATCGGGATCG
>JAJFLK010000076.1 GCA_021772735.1 Candidatus Sumerlaeota bacterium
ACCGCGCGCGTGACCTCGGATCTCCGCGTGTTCAGGCACTTCGCGTTGGCCGAAGCCAGCACGGCCTCAGTCGCACCCGTCAACGCGGCCCGGGCGTGGGACGATTACCGATGAGTGGCCATTGATTGTCTGGGCCTAATCCGGCAACGTCCAGTCTGCGTGCGCTCAGCCCGTGTCTGCACCCTGTTTCTGACCCCTTGCCTGCCCATGGACCCGCGATACATCAAATTCTTCGAGCTGTTTAACGAGCGTGATTTCTACGAGTGCCACGAGGTCCTCGAAGATCTCTGGATGGAGACCAACGGCGCCGAGCGGCCGTTCTATCAGGGGCTCATCCAGACCGCGACGGCTTTCTATCACTTGGAGAACGGCAATTTCGGCGGGGCGCGCAAGCTTTTCACCACGGGGTTGGGGTATCTGGAGCCCTTCGCGGATCGCGAAATGGGCTTCGACCTCGCGGGCTATCGCGTGACCTGCGGCGAATGGCTGGACGTCTGCCATCGGCATCGCCGGGGCGAGAGCGTCGAGATCGATCCCGAGACCTTCCCGAGGCTGGAGATACCGACTGCGTGAGATCACACGGCAGCTCTTGCCAGCGGCTCCGGACCCGATCGCTCCGGCCATGGCGAGAATCTTGAAATAAAGTCGCAAACGCGATAAACTTTATCGTGGCCTGAATGGTCAGATGTCAACAATGCCCGGAACCCGCGCACATCCCGGACGACACGCAGGGGGGCGGGGGCGAGGCACCGGAGGCTCGGCAACACCCGACCCCGGCCCACAACTTCAACAAATGGAGCAATCAAGATGATGAATTTACGCAAGGCAACCGCCACGATTCTGGCCGCGCTCGCCCTGGCGGTGTTCAGCCTGACCCCGGCCGCATGGGCCGGTGATGAATCCCACGCCGAAGCGAGCGACGACCCGACAAGTCAGCCGACCAGCCAGCCCTCAGAAGACGGCACGCTGATGAACGCGACCTGCCCCATGTCCGGCAAGCCTGCGCTCAAGGACAAATACCTCGACTATGCCGACGCGGACAAAGGCGTCTTCGGCCGGGTCTATTTCTGCTGCGATGATTGCAAGGCCGGCGCGAAGGAAGACCTCAAGGCCGCATACGAGAAGGCTTACCTGACCAAGGCCGATGGAACCAAAGCCGAGTACGGCAAGACCCTGGCCAGCCTCGGCAACAAGACCTGCCCGGGCACCGGGGGTGACGTGGAGGGTGATCTGACGGCCAATTTCAACGGTGTGGCGATCGGCATTTGCTGCGCGGGATGCGACAAGCAAATAGCCGACGATCCGGCGAAGACGCTCTCCAATTACAAAGAAGATATCGATCGCCTGGCGGCCTCGATGAAAGATTCAGCGAAGACGGAATAGCCCTTGGCAGGGACTTTCGGCGCATTCGTTTTTACAACTCCGCTTAAGTCTGGGCCCCGGCGTGCCGAGAAGCGCTGTAGTGGGCGAATGCGTCGCAGTGCGGCCGCGTCCACCTGGCACAGGCTCAAGTTCAAGGAGATGAAGCTATGAAGAAGGGACTCTGCATTGCGGCCGTCCTCGCGTTGTTTGCTATCGCCCCGGCCACTACACATGCACACTCGTATGATTCCGATGACGACGGCCATCCGCTCCGTTACATCGCCTACGCGCTGCACCCGTTTGGCGTGCTGGTCCAGGATTTCATCCTGCGGCCGCTTCACAAAGGCGTGATCTCGACCGAAGCGGGCAATTACTGGCTCGGCCACGACACGCGTGAAGAAGACGGCTATTAATCGTCTGCATACGCGCCTGGCCTCCGGGCCGGCGTAGGATGTGACGACGCGCGGATGACGCGGACCGAGGTCCGGATCCGTTCACGAAGCAAAGTTTAACCGGCGCCGGTTCTGCCCAATGTGGCGGGACCGGCTGCCGGTTTTTCTATGTACTGCCGTGTCGCCGCCGTCGCGAGGTTCCCCGTTGCTTTGGGCCCGGCGCTCTGCCATCGTCGGCCGATCATCGCCGGCCTGGGAGAGTGGGGCACCGAATGCGAATCATCGCCGGAGAAAAAGGCGGACGCCGGCTTGTCTGCCCGCGCGGCCTGACGACGCGGCCCACGCAGGAGCGGGTGCGCGAGGCGATCTTCTCGCGGCTGGCGGGAGTCATTCCCGGCGCGGCCGTCTTGGATCTGTTCGCCGGGGCCGGAACACTTGGCCTCGAAGCTCTGAGCCGCGGCGCGGCCTCGGTTGCTTTTGTCGAGAACGGCCGTCGT
Organism: Candidatus Sumerlaeota bacterium; assembly: GCA_021772735.1. GTDB lineage: Bacteria > Sumerlaeota > Sumerlaeia > MVZB01 > JAJFLK01 > JAJFLK01. The sequence goes on from JAJFLK010000076.1 coordinate 2,252, forward strand.
GCGCTCGCCTCGCTCGCGGAGAATATCAATACCCTGGACCTGGCCGATCAATCCCGCCTCGTCCGTTCTGACGTTCTAACGTTCCTCAAACGCGCGGGCGGCGGCGGGGCCGGGACTCCCGATTCATCGCCGCGCTTCGATCTCATCTTTGCCGATCCGCCTTACGGCAAGGGGATCGCCCAGCGGACGCTCGCTCTGCTGGACTCATCAACGGACGCACTGCTCGCCAAGGGCGCAACGGTCGTCATCGAAGCCGGGCGCAGGGACGCGATCGACTTCGAATCCCTGGGCTTGCTCCACGAGTCCGGAACGCGCCAGTATGGTGAGACAACGATTCACTTTTTTCGCTGCGATTAAATTGAGGTTGTCCGTCCGAGATTTTCGGCCCACACGAAAGGTCTCTTCCTCATGCGACTGTTTACGATGCTGGCTCTCGCGGCCATCGGGATCGTCCTCTTCCAGGGCACGTATTTCCGGGGGAAAACCGACAAGGCCTATACGAAGGCCGTCGGGCATCTCCCCCACGATCCCGACGCGGCATACGCTGCGATTGAGCCGACGTTCAAATACAGCAACGTCGTCACGCTCGGCAAAATCGGCCAGACGCGCGATCGGTTTTTCGCCACCGCGCGCGACCGCGTTGTAGTCCGCATGGAAGATGAAGATGCGGGCAAAGGCTGGTTCGTTATCGTCGCCGCGAATCTGGATCTCCTGCGGCGGGCAGAAAGCGATCTCGATATCGATCTCTCCTCACATCGCAATGCGATCATCGAGGCGGCCAGGCAAGCCGGTGATGGTTACCGGGAACGTATGGCGCTCGACGATTGGGACGCATACGTCGCCTTCGTCCATCGGCTGGCCGAGGACGGGGAGGCTGCGGCGGGCATTGAGGACAGCATCGGCGGAATGAATGCCTGGCTTGCCGATCTGGAGCGGACCGACCGGCGGGCGATCCTGGAACGCGACACGCTCGTCACCGCGACCCGTGGCCTCGCGGCTGGAGTCACGGCCCTGGGACTTACCGCATCGGCGTCGCCGCGCGATCCTCTGGTCGGCCCGCTCGATCCGCCGCTGACGTCTTCGGATTTGCAGAACGCGATGCAGAATTTCCGCCGTGCCGGCAACGCTTGCCGCCGATACGTCCGCCTGTTCGGCGAGCCCATCCCCGAGGCGATCCGCCTGCTCAAGGCCAAGGCGGCGATGAATTCCTCGGCGATCATGGCCGCACACCTGATCGAACAAAATGATGCCGGCGGTTGGGCCGTCAGCCCATTCATGGCGCGCCTGGTGGTCAATCCCGGGGCCGATACGATCCCGAGCGACGCTCAGGTTCGAGGCGCTTACATCAACGGGACGGCAGGCGGAATCAGCAATTCGCTGGTCGAGCTTCAGGCTTTGGGTCGACCCACCGGAGAATTTGGCCTACTGCTGGCGGTGCAATTCCGGAATCAGATGTTCTTCGCCAGGGAGATCAAGAGCGAGGGCGTGGGCCGGAGCGCCGAGGCGAGTTATTCGCGCCTCCGCAACAACCCGGCGTCAATGGATCTGGGCCTCGGAGACTTCGCCGTCATCGAGGCCGGAGCGCCCATCTGGATTGCGCTTCGTTAATCGGGCTTGATTTGGGTGCGAGCCATGCGGGTCGGCACGGCTCCTCGCCGCCACGATATGCATCTTTTAGATACATATCGATCGACCTACTTAAGTCTATGAGCGTGTGCATTACGTGCGCTGTCGAGATTTTATGTGTCATATAAACTCATTTACGCGCCATGGGCCGAGATCGACTCCGGTCAAGACTTAGCATTTAACCCTATTGACTACAATACTCTTTGGATTTTCGGTTTCAAATTCACGGCTGGCACGCGAGTTGCATTACTCAGAGTCGACTTGAGAATGGCGTGAACTGGCGCATCAGACGGATGCGGCACAGGCAGAGCGCGAAGCGAGTCACAAACTCTGGCACTTAGCCGAATGGTAAGCCAAAGAAGGAGACTGGACATGACACTCATGAGACGCACAATTCCGAGAGCGGAAGTCCCCGCGAGGTGGGGCGACCTGGATCTTTTGTTCAATCAGTTTTTCGCCGCCCCGGAGCGAGCGCTCGGGGACCGCAATGGAGGCGGGGTCTTCGCTCCGCCCATCGATCTGATTCGCAAGGATTCGGAATTGATCCTGAAAGCAGACGTCCCGGGCATCGCCAGCGATGCAATTGAGGTGACCCTCCACAATGAGGCCATCACGATCTCTGGGAAGCGAGCCGCCGAAGAGGACAAGACCGAGGGCGAAACTCGCTATAACGAGCGCACCTGGAGCGAGTTCTCGCGGACCGTCCGCCTGCCGACGCCGGTCGAACCCGGCGAGGCGCGCGCAGAACTGAAAGACGGGGTGCTGGAGATCCGCATCCCGATCGCTTCGGAAGCGAAGCCGCACAGGATCCAGATCAACCAGAACTAAGAAGGCAGATCTCTCTTGCCCTCCGGGGCGCGCACGCTGCGCGCCCCACTTTCCCACCCAAACCTCCTTCCACCGCACGGGGCTCACGCAATCGTGCTTGACGACAAGGCCGGCCGCAGGATCCCGAGACGATCCCGGCCGGCCTCCTCTTTTGACAGTTCAGGGAATCCGGCAGGAGAAGACGGCGCGGCGAGGGATTGTTGCGGACGCCCCGAGCTCAGATTATGCTCGGTGGCTCGGCGCCTGCCCCAGCTGGCATCCGGAATATCGGAGCCGATCAGGCCGTCCGGATTAACTTCGCCGCATCAAGTCATGACGCCAAAGACCGATTCAAAGTCCGAAGCCAGAACCGACGCGCCACAGGTGATCGAGCCGATCGCCCCGGAGCTTGAGAGCATGCGCCGCCGATATTCGGATGAAGCGCTGCGCTCGATCCCCAGGCTCCTCGGGCTCATCGATCGCAATCCATACAGCCGGACTTACGGCAGCTTTGACCGTTCGTATTGGCACTACAGGACGATGGATTTCCCGTGCGGCATGTCCCAGGAATTTGTCCTGCCGCTCGCGCTCGTTTATCATCACGCATTCCCCGACAATCCCTACTGCGGCAAAGAGCGCATGCGCGAACTGGCGCTGGCCGGGATCGAATTCGCGCGCGGCTCGGCCCATGCCGATGGAAGCTGCGACGATTACTTCCCATTCGAGCGAGCCTTGGGCGCGATGGTTTTCTCGCTCTATGCGATGACCGAGACCTGCCTCGTGCTCGGGGATCGGCGGCCCGAGTTCCTCGAATTCTTCGCGCGGCGCGGCGATTGGCTCATCAATCATAATGAATCCGGCCAGCTCGCGAACCATCAGGCCTTCGCCGCCCTCGCCCTGCACAACGTCCACAGGCTGACCGGCGATGAGAGGTTTGCCGCAGGCCGCGAGCACTACCTCGATATCGTCAAAAGCTGGCAGCACGCCGAAGGCTGGTTTCAGGAATATGAAGGCGCGGACCCGGGGTATCACTCCTGCTCGATCGCCTTCCTCGGCAAGCTGATGAAGAAAACCGAAGGCACGCCGACGGCCGAACGCATCCTCACGATGCTGCGTCCGGCGGTCGATTTCGCCTGGTATTTCATGCACCCGGACGGCAGTTACGCGGGCGAATACGGCAGCCGAAACACATACCATTTCTATCCTCACGGCTTCGAAGTCATGGCGCCGCACGAGGCCAAGGCCGGACAGATCGCCGATCAGTTCCTGCACCTCGGCCTGCCGCGCGCCAGCCGATACTTCAACGAAGACGATCGCATGTGCGCGCATTACGTATACGACTGGCTGCAATCGTATCTGGATTTCCACACCGCGCGGCCCGAGCCGCTAAATGAACGCGCGGACTTCGCGCGTTACTGGCCCGGCGCGAAAATGCTCGCGCGCAAAACGGCCTCTTACTATGCAGTCGCCAACCTCGCCAAGGGCGGCGTCATCAAAGTCACGACGCAAGACGGACCGGTCTATAGCGACACAGGCCTCATCGCGCGGCTTGCGGACGGCCGGGTTCTCGTCAGCCATCTGATGGATGGCGATCACGCATCGAGATGCGAAGTCGCGCAGAGCGGAGCTGAGAGCAACGCGGCGGCCGCGGCAAAAGCGGCCGGGCCGATCATTGCCGAATCATCGGGTTGCCTCAGCGAGCGGCGCACGAACCTGGCGACGCCTTTGAAGCAAATCCTTTTCCGCATCCTCAATCTGACATTCGGCAGGTTCGCGCCCGATCTGCTGCGCCGAATCCTGCAACGGGTGCTCATCACCGGCAAGACGCAGACGCCGTTTCGTTTCGCCCGGCGGTTCGAGCTCGGCGAGCGGACGATCGAGATTGTGGATGAGATCATCAAGCCCGAGGGCGCGGGCGGCGAATTCACGTCGCTGCATATCGGCTCGGACGCGACCTCGATTTACGTCGCCAATTCGAACGTCTATCAGCAAAGCGTGCTGCTGCCCTGGCAGGATCTGGGCGAGCCGATGGCCGAGTTGAATGCGAAGGGGCGGATGACGTATCGGCATACGGCTTTCGAGGGGGCTGGAGCCCCTCCGGCCTCGGAGCATTCATCTGATCGGGGCGCGGACGCCGGCGCCGCAGGCACCCGTGCCGCGGGCACCAGTGCCCCAGGCGAAACCCCATGAAGCGGCTCATCGCGCTTTGCGTTTCGGTCGGCCTGTTGGCGGTCATTGTCGCGTCGGTGGATCGCGCGGCGCTCTGGGAGAACCTTAAGGCGACGCGCGGCGGGCCGTTTGCGCTGGCGCTCGCGTTCTTCATTCCGCAGAACGCGCTGATGGCCTGGCGATGGCGGATGATGGCGCGCAATTTCATTGCGATGCCGTGGCCCGAGGCGATTCGGCTCATCCTCGCCGCGCAGACGCTCAACATCGTCCTGCCGTCCAAGATGGGCGATCTATCGAAGGCCATCTTTTTGAAACGTTCGGGCGCGATGGATCTCTCGCGAGCGACGAACCTCGTCGTCTTCGAGAAGATGCTCGATGTCGCGGCGCTCTGCCTGCTTGCCGTCCTCGGCGCGATCGTCGCGAACGCGGCGGGGGTCGAGACGACCGACCGTGCGATCTTCGGCGCACTTTCGATCTTTGCGGGGCTGCTCGGCGCAGTGGGCGTCGGCATCGTCGCCGCGTTATATGTTATTCCGACTTCCCGACTGCCGTTCTACGCGCGCTTGCTTGAAGTTCTGGAATCGCAGCCGAAGCTTGCCAAGGTGCGCAACTTGTTTGCATCGAGCCACGAGGTTATGGCCATGCTGCAAAGCCGGGGAGCGCAACGCGGACGGCTTGCCTTCATGTCGATCGCCCTGTGGTGCCTGCACCTGGCGCAGATCTATTGCTTCTTCCTCGCGCTCAACGCCGCCGTGCCGCCCCTCGCGTTGTGGAGTCTGATGCCGCTGGCGATCTTCATCGGCCTCGCGCCGATCTCGCTTTTCGGTCTCGGCACGCGCGACGCGGCGATCATTTTCCTCTTCGCGCCCTGGCACCCGCCCGCGATTCTCGCCGGGGTCGGCTTTTACGTCAGCCTGCGTTATTTTGTCCCGGCGCTGGCGGGGCTGCCGTTCCTGCATCGATACATGGCGGTGAAAGCACAGGCCAAGGGAACACAGACGTCACGCTGAGACGAGGTTCGATCCGGGGATAATAAGATGAGGTTCCAAAGTGTCTGAACCGGTCCAGCGCGTCCTGATGGTGAACCGCACGCTGCCGTGTCATGTGCGCGGTGGGCTGGAGTTCCATGTCCTCGATCTCGCCGCCGGGCTTGCGCGCGCGGGCGTTGCAGTGGAACTGCTGACGGCGCCGGTGCCCGATGCGTATCGGCGCGAGCTCGAAGCCGAGGGGCTGACGTTGCATTGCGTCCCGGGCATAACCGAGACGCGGCGATACTCGGCGGCGTGGCTGCGCGGCGTGGGCCCGGCGATCGACCGGCTCGCGGCCAAGCACGAATACGACATCATCCACGGTCACGAATTCGGTTTTGGATTCTGGCGTCCGCGTGCGGAGATGCGAGAAAAGATCGTGCTGACCGTCCACGGGACGATCACGACGGAGACGCCTCTTCATCCGGATGTCTTCGGCGAGCTTTCGCTTGCGGGCAAGGCCCGGGCGCTGGCGCGCTTCGGCAGGCGGTTTGCGTTCGCTCCTGCATGGGGTCGGATGCTCAATCGCGCCGACGCCATCCTCGTTGATTCGAAATTCACAGAGACTGAACTCGCGCGCATCAAGCCGGGCGTCGCGGGCAAAGTCCGCCACGTCCCGCTCGGCGTAGATATGACGCGCCAGGCACAGGCAGACGCCAAGGATCCCGACCGTGCCGCCGCTCGGAACGAACTGGGTTGGGAGCAGGCAGACGAGAATTCCGGATTGGCGAGCGAACGCAACTCGTTGCTCTTGTTAACCGTCGGCCGACTCGAATGGCAGAAGGGCCACGACATCGCGCTTCGTGCGCTCGCCGGGTTGAAGGATCAATCATGGCGTTACGTCATCGCGGGCGAGGGCACGGCGCGGGCCGAGATCGAGCACCAGGTGCGCGAGCTTGGCCTCGTCGAGCGGGTCGAATTCGCGGGCCGCGTCGAGGATCGCATCAAATCGCTCATGCTGGCCGGGGCCGATCTATTCCTCTGGCCCGAGCGGACGCATCCGGCTTTCGGCCTGGTCGGGCTCGAAGCGATGCTGATGAATACGCCTGTCCTCGGCATGCGGCGCGGCGCGATCCCGGAGGTGCTCGACGACCCGAGCTGCCGCATCGCAGATGGCGCGGCGGAGTTCGAACGGACATTAACGGAATTGCTAGGTCCGAGGCGCGGCAGCCTCGCCGTCAGCCGCTCGGGCCTGCGCGAGCGCACGCTGATCCGCTTCAATCCCGAAGCGATGGTGCGGGAAACGTTGGGAGCTTATCGCGAGCTGACAAGGCGATGACTGCATTAGATATGAAGTGGCGAAGAGGTGACAGACATGTCTATTGGACACTCACGTAGAATACAAATTTTTGTACTGATGGCGTTTGTGATCGCGAGCCAGGCGTGTGTGCCGTACTTCAACCGACACGTAACCTACGTAAGAGATGCTGAAACGCCGGTCGTCGACGGGATCGTCATTGGAAATCGAGTATCACCTATAACAATGTCTGATGAAGATTTTCTCCAACTTCAACTCGTCGGGCATAAGATGAGGCATGAATCAATCACGGTACACAACGTGTCGATCATATGTGAAGGTGTTGATGATGAAGTCGTCGTAAGCGATGAATGCCGTATCGTTCATCTGAAATACGGTGTTGGCTGGAATGAAGTCATCGATCTATTCCCCAGCCAGGACTGGCGTGAACTGTGTAGTGGAGGAACGTCATTTGCTGTCCCTGAGGGGGCGCTGAAACGATGTGGGGAGACTTTGCATTTTAGAATGGAGATGACTGTGCATGGACCGGAGTCTGAGGCTGAGGGCATTCTTGAGTTACCATTTGAGAAGAAAGTGAAGTACATTTTTACGCTCGCTCATCCTTTCGGTCTTAGACTCCCAGGATGGACATCGATCTTTTCGGGGAAAAGTCTTGGGCCGGAACTTGAGGGGTATTTTATCACAAGGTGAAACTTTTCGATAACAGACGATTTCACGCTGGTTGATTTAGGGCAGACAAACTTAAGAGCGCACACGGATCGGACGAAGCGGTTCACGCCCCTCTTCCCTGTGTCCCCCGTGTCCCCGTGGTTCGATTTTCTTCTTTGCGTCTTCGCGTCTTTGCGTGAACACTCTTCTCTTCAAGGCAGATCAGTATTTAAGAGATCGACCACGGGGACACTGGGAACACGGGGGATGAAAGATTTCTTTCACGCAAAGCCGCAGAGACGCAAAGAAGAAAAAAGAGAAGATTGTTCAGGAGAGGCTGGGAAATCGGACGAGACTAATTCCGATCAGAATTAGATCCGATCAAAATACCGGCGGCGTTCCCAATCCGTGACGGCTTTGCCCCAATCCTCGACTTCGAGCCGGGCAAGCTGAACGTAGTGCTCGACGACATCCCTACCGAAGGCCTTGCGGGCAAACGCGCTGGCGTCCAGGGCGTCGGCTGCGTGCTCGAGGCTGCTCGGGAGGCGCGGCAGCGAAGCGTCCTTGTATGCGTCGCCCGCGTGGGCGTCGCCGCAATCCAGTTTCTCTTTGATCCCGGCAAGGCCGGCGGCGAGCGTCGCGGAGTATGCGAGGTAGGGATTTCCATCCGCACCGGGCATGCGGTTCTCGATCCGGAACGATCCGCCGTGGCCGATGATGCGAAAACCGGTCGTCCGGTTATCGTGACTCCAGGCGATGCGCGTCGGCGCGAACGTGCCTTCCTGATAGCGTTTGTATGAGTTGATGGTCGGGGCGAAGAACAGACTCAACTCGGCCGAGTATTTAAGCAAGCCGCCCAGGAACTGACGGAAAATTTTGGATTCCTTTTTGCGCCGCGCGTCCCAGAAGAGGTTCTTCTTGCCGGTCTTGTCGTAGACGCTGGTGTGGAGATGAAAACTGGAGCCGGCTTCGGACGCGTCGTATTTCGCCATGAATGTCGCCGTGCAACCGGCCGCCCAGGCGATCTCTTTGACCCCGTTCTTGTAGATCACATGACGGTCGGCCATCTCCAGCGCATCGGCGTAGCGCAGGTTGATCTCCTGCTGGCCGCGCCCCCATTCGCCTTTACTGAACTCGACCTCGATGCCCGCGCGATCCATCTGATTGCGGATCTCGCGGATGACGACCTCGTCGCGCGTCGTCGCCAGGATGTGATAATCGATGATGTATTCCGAGGAGGGCCGCGGGCTATCGAAATTGCGGCGCGCGATCTCATCGTGCTCTTCGAGGAAGAGATAGAACTCCAGTTCGGAAGCCATCATGGGGAAAAGCCCGGCCTTGTTCACGGCC
>JAJFLK010000077.1 GCA_021772735.1 Candidatus Sumerlaeota bacterium
GATGCGGAGGACGGCTCAACCTCATCGATTCAAATCCCGGCTCCGGCGCGTGCTTCTCACTCGTCGTTCCGCGCACGCGTGGAGCCGCCGGCGCATTGCCAGCCCCGGCCACCGCCCCAGAGACCGGCGCAGCAGGCAAAACTGGATCAATCGCGCAAGACCTTGCGCGCGCGGCGCGAGAAGGAGGCTGAGATCATGGCTGAAACGCTCAAAATCCTGATCCTCGACGACGAGCCCAAGATGGGCAGAATCCTGGCGCGCATCCTCACCCGCGAAGGCCATCGCGCGGTGAGCGAAACCAGCCCGACCGCCGCTTTGGAAACACTCGGCGCCGAGCACTTCGACCTGCTCCTGACCGATCTGAAGATGCCGGAGATGAACGGCCTCGAGGTCATGGCCCGGGCGCGCGAGGCCAACCCGGAACTTGATTTCATCATGATGACGGCCTACGCCACGGTCGAGACGGCCGTCGATGCGATGAAGAAGGGCGCGACGGATTATCTGATCAAGCCGTTCAACAACGAGGAGCTGATCATGCTTGCGGCACGCGTCGCCGAGACGCGCGGGTTGAGGCTTGAGAATCGCGAGCTCAAGCAGAGCCTCGCCGAGCCGATCGATTCCGAAGGCGTGATCGCCGCGAGCCCGGCGATGCATGATGTCATCAAGCGCGTGGAGAAAGTCTCGCGCACGGACGTCTCGGTTCTGCTGCGTGGCGAGAGCGGCACGGGCAAGGAAGTCCTGGCGTCGCTCGTGCATGCCTCGGGCCGGCGCTCGGCCAGACCGTTCATCAAGGTCAACTGCGGCGCGCTGACCGAGACGCTCCTGGAAAGCGAGCTTTTCGGCCATATCCGTGGAGCTTTTACGGGTGCCATCGAGACGCGCAAAGGACTTTTTCTGGCCTCGGATGGCGGGACCATTTTTCTGGACGAGATCGGCGAGATCTCACCGGCGCTCCAGGTCAAGCTTCTGCGCGTGCTTCAGTTCGGCGAGTTCCAACGCGTTGGCGATCCTCGGACGTTCAAGGTCGACGTGCGCGTGATCGCGGCAACGGGTCGTAATCTTGAAGAGATGATCGAGAGCGGCGAATTCCGCTCCGATCTCTATTACCGGCTCAACGTCGTGCCGATCGTCATCCCTCCGCTGCGCGAGCGGCGCGAGGATATTCCCGCGCTCGTCGATCACTTCGTCGTGCGGCTTCGCACCGGGGGCTCGAAATCGAAGCGACTCTCGGCCGAATCCTTCGATCGGTTTATGGGATACGACTGGCCGGGCAACATCAGGGAACTGGAGAACGCTATCGAACACGCGATGGTGATGAGCGAGGCCGACGAGATCGGAATCGAAGACCTGCCGGCGGCGCTTCAGAACTCCCCGGGCGCGAACGGAACGGGGCCGGGCGGCGCGCGAGCAAGCCTGGAAGGAATGACGCTCGAAGACGTCGAGCGCAAGGCGCTGCTCGATGCGCTCGAATCGACAGGCTTTAACCACACGAAGGCTGCCGGCAAGCTTGGGATCACGCGGCGGACCCTCGGCTATCGGATCGAAAAGCTCGACCTGCCTCGCTCGAAGCGCGAAGCCGAATCACGGCGCGCCAGAAACGACGAAGCCGAAGGCGCGGCGGATAACGTCCCGGCTCACGAAGGTCCATCGGGCGCTTCATGAGCGCCGATTGAATATGATGAAACAGATCCTCAATCCCAGATCTTCCTGCCGTGCCCCGCGAGGCCTTGCATTGCTCGCCGCGCTGCTCGCGCTGCCAATGCTTGCCGGCGCGCAGCAGCCCGGCGCGGCGCCCGACGAGGCAAAGCCGAATCCGGAGGCGCGGCTCACGCTCCAGACAATGAACGAACGACTGAGCGTGTGGCGTACGGTCGACACGCGCTTTCTCCAGATCTCGGCCCAGTTCATCGAGCTCACAGAGAGGCGGCGAGAACTGATCGAGGGACTGGAAAAAGTCAAACTCCGTGGAGAGCCCGAGGATCTATCGCTCGCTTCGGTTCGGTCGCGCAAGGCTATCGCCAGAATCAGTCAGCAATACGACCATCTGATCGGCGAGTTCCGCGACCTCCAACGCCAGACATGGCGCCTGGTCCGGACGGCTCATCAACATCGCGGCGATATCGAGCCCGCGCTGCATCAAAGGCGCCGCCAGCTCAAGGCCAGGCTCGCCGGGGGCATCCGGGGCCGAAGTAACCTGAGCGAGAAAGAGCAGCACGAGCTGGATCGAGTCACGCTATGGATCAAGGCCTACTACGAAGCGACAGCTCAAGGCGGGCCGCAGCACTTCGTGCACGCAATCATGGGCGAAGATCTGAGCAGACTCATGCTCTATGCCAACTCGCCCGGACGCGGCGAGCGGGGCTCGGATCGGCGCGGGATGCGGCCCGATCGTGATCGCGGTTCCGGACGCCCCGGCGATGATTCCCATCGGCCGCATCGGTCCGCCCCCGGCGATCCGCCGCACGAAGCCGCCCGGGGCGATGGCGACGGCACTCCGCCCGGAAGTGAACGGTCCGGCGAACGCGGCGAATGGCGGCGCGAGGGCCGGGCTGGAGATCGGTCAGTGGATCGCTCTGCAAACCGTGAGGGCGCGGGCCGCCGCGAATATCTGAACCGGAGCCTTGGACATCTGCGCGGCATGAACGCCGCGGATCGGCGCCGCATTGCCGAACGCAATCAGGAGATCGAATCCCTGGAGCGGCAACTGCGCGCGATGGATCGACGCGGGGAAGCCAAATCCGACGCGCCGAGCGAGCCTCCAAGGCCACGCGAGCAAAACACATCGGACACGCCGGACGAAAATTAGAAACCAACTCTCGGTAATCGCGCGCCTCCACGCACCGAGGACGCTGCCGCGTCAGGCTTCTCGATCAATCTCGTCGCGAACCAGTTTTCGCATGGCTTCGACGTCGGCCTCGGTCGGTTCGGACCGGCCGTAGTGGGCGCGCTCAAGCAGGTTCGTAAGTTCGCTCGCAGGGGGGCGAGACTCATGCTCGGAGGCGACTCGGACGGCCATCTCTGCGGCGGTTTCGCCTGCGGCGCCCGGCGCATCGGCCGCGCTGTGACGCCGTGCCCAACGCCACCAGAGCCGCACGATCTCACCGCGCGATCCGGGCAATCCCGGCGCGCTCGATGGCCGGGCGAGCGATGCATAATCCAGTTCGGAGACATCCGAGCCCTTGAGCAGCGGCAGATTCTTCGCCTTGGCCCGGCGGCTCAACATCCGGCGCGCCAGATGGATAAGGATAATCGCAGCCAGCACGATCAGAATGGCCAGAATGACCTCGACGACAAAATCCCCCGTGCTCGTCCCCCGCGCCCGGACGACGCGCTCAAGAAGATCTGCGGTGCTGATCTCAGCTCCAGGCTCGGCTGCGGGCGGCCGGCCCGTGGGGAGATCGGGCCAGATTCGATAAACGAGCGCCGCAGCCAGACCCGCAGGAATGAAATAAACCACCGCAGAGCGAATGACCCGCCGGATCGGCCACCAGCCGTGCAGACCGAACCGCTCGCCGGTCGTCGCGAAGTGTGCCGAGGAAAAACACAGCAGCGTCGTCGCGCCGAATCCCAGCACGACCGCCAGGCCCGGTCCCTCCGAGCCCAGATACGTCAGCCCGAACCCGACGAGCGTCACCGCGAGGTAGAACCGCAGGACGTTGACCCGAGTCACAAGCGGAAGAAGCAGCGGCAGGATGAGGACGAAACCCTCGGGCAGGACCGTATGACCGTCCAACGGCATCGGGCTCAAGAAGGCCAGCGAAGCGAGGAAGATGTGTGTGAGCCGGCCCCACACGCCCAGCGACGGCAGAAGATCGTGCATGGCCGCCCGCGTCATTGCGGCAAATAGAGAAAGAAAAATGAATATCCCTGCCAACGCGAACATCCACACTTCGCGATCGGGCCGGCCTCCATAAACCGCCAGCGCCATCACACACGAATGCGCGCCGAAGCAAATGTAGAGCCAAGTGTGGATGCGCGGTCCGGCCAGCGCGGCGGCCCCCGGTGGTCGGCCGTCTGGGCGTCGCGGCGGCCGGTCAGCCGTGGATTCTGATTGAGTGGAATTTGATCGCTGCGAACCGAACCTTGTCATAACCGGCATTGAACCACATTGCCCCCGGGCGAACAAAGCCCTAGCATCGCCCCGGACTCCACTGAATCGTGATGGGATCGGCACGAAGATGGACGAAGCACAACAGTTCTGGATCGCCGATCCGGACAACGCCGATGAGTCCGCAGCCGGCAGGCGCCTCGGGCTTGCCCCGGCCGAGGCCGAATCCATGCAAGGCGATTGGGTCGCGCTCGAGCTGCCCCGCGCCGGGGCGAACATTCGAAGCGGTGAGACCTTTGGCTCCGTGACGACCGACCGGGCGACACACGATCTGCGCGCGCCGTTTGATTTTCGCGTTCTCGAAGTCAACGGCCGCACGGTCGAGAATCCAGCCATCGCTCGCCTCTCGCCGACCGGAGAGGGGTGGCTGCTGCTGGTTCAGCCCTTGCGAGGCTCGTGAGACGAACGATTTGAGCAGCGCGACTGGCCTTCAACTTGATCGAACCGCCAACAAGTCTTCGTTCAAGTACGTCTCGGCCCTCTCGAAAAGGGGCTTCGATATCGCACTGATTCTCGCGTACGTCTCCTCCGTCAGTTCTCTCTTGCTCGTGTTGACCTTGCCCTGCCTTAGGATATACTTGAACTTTACCCCCTCCTCGCTTGCGCGCTCCTGAGCCGCCTTCTGTTTCTCGAATGAGTGGTTTTCGATCGCCGTTGAAATCTGTGCCCGCGTAACTTCCAGCTCGAGGAAACCACAGACCGAAGCGAGCGTCTCCGCAGGCTGCGAATGCAGGGATTCAAAGCTGGCAAAACAGATTCGCGAGGGATCCCTTTCACGCAACGCCAGCGCCGTCTCCATGTGCCGGACCCATTCAGAGATGCGTTTGAGGCAAAAGGGTTCCAGCTCCCCCGGCGGCTTTCTGAAATTCTGTCCGGCAAAATTGTGATACGAGCACAGGGAATCGCACGCATCGCGAAAAACATAGACGACGCGCCGGGGACCGACGATATTCCAACTGTGACTCTTGATGATCTTGAGCTGGTCCGTCAGCTCGGGCTCGACCTCGCGGATGTCCGTCGCGTGGCAATCGGGAATCACGCGGTAATCGAAAAAAGGTAGCCGGGTCGAGGTCTCATGCCCGTGGAACTGCGATATGACGTCGACGAGGAGAATCCTGAGCCAGGTATTCCCGGACCGAGGATAAGACTCAAGGATGACATCTTCGGGCATCAGCCAGGGCCAATTCGCGTCCTCGACGGTCGCCCGGCCCGACCACCTGCGGAGATTGCGTTTCAGTGCGGGCCAGTCCATGAGAGATCCTTGATCGCGGGGGCTGAGCTCGGCTCTCCTCTTTCGCGATAGCGCAATGCGCAGCTTTTACGCTGTCCTCGCGCCGGTCAAGACAAAGCGTCCATTGGCGCAGACCAAATTTTCTTTACTCTGTTCGGACCAGGCCGTAAGCTGCCGGGGCGCAATCGTGTCGAGTCCAGCGGTCACATCGTCCGCACGCGGTGCGAATATTTCTGTACCCGAGATACCGGAGACAAGCATGGCGAAGAAATTATTTTTCGATAAAGACGCAGACTTGAAGCTGCTCAAAAAGAAGACGATCGGCGTGATCGGCTATGGAAGCCAAGGGCACGCCCAGGCCCAGAACCTGCGCGACAGCGGCCTGAACGTCATCATCGGTCAGCGCAAGGGCGGGCCGAATTATTCCAAGGCCGTCAAAGACGGGTTCAAGCCGGTCTCAGCGGCAGAGGTCGCCAAACAGGCCGACATCATCCAGATTCTCGTGCCCGATGAACTTCAGGCCGGGCTCTATGAGAAAGACATCCGCCCGAACCTCAAAAAGGGCAAGGCGCTTGTTTTCTCCCACGGTTTCGCGATTCATTTCGGCCAGATCGTCGCGCCCCCGGATGTCGATGTCTGGATGGTCGCGCCCAAGGGGCCCGGCCACCTCGTGCGGCGGGTCTATACCGAAGGCGGCGGCGTGCCGTGCCTGATCGCGGTTCACCAGAACGCATCGAAGAAGGCGAAAAAGCTGGCGCTGGCTCAGGCCAAGGGCGTCGGCGGAACCCGCGCCGGCGTATACGAGACAAGCTTCCGCGAGGAGACCGAGACCGACCTCTTCGGCGAACAGGTGATCCTGTGTGGAGGGACGACGGCCCTGATCAAGGCGGCGTATGAGACGCTCGTCGAGGCCGGATACAGCGAAGAGATGGCCTATTTCGAGTGCTGCCACGAACTCAAGCTGATCGTCGATCTCATCTATGAGGGTGGGATCGCGAACATGCGATATTCGATCTCCAACACCGCCGAATATGGCGACATCACGCGAGGGCCGAGGATCATCACCGATGAGACTCGGGCCGAGATGCGCCGCATTCTAAAAGAAATCCAGACCGGCGCCTTCGCACGCGAATGGGTGCTGGAAAACATGGCTAAGAGCCCTGGACTCAACCGCATGAGAGCCCTCGAAGAGGCGCATCCGATTGAGAAAGTCGGCAAAACGATCCGCGACCGAATGTCGTGGCTCAAGGGCAAGTCGGTCAAGAAATAGTGCCCCAAACCTCGCCGCGACGGCTTCGGTCTTGTCGGTATTGGCGGGCGGAATTTGACAGGCAACTGGGTGGGGGAGATCGTGTCTTAATGAACGGAACAATGTCGAAAAAAGTATCGAGCGGATTCACCTTGATCGAATTGCTGATCGTCGTCGCGATCATCGCGATCCTTGCGGCGATCGCCGTGCCGAATTTCCTTGAGGCACAAGTCCGGGCGAAGGTCAGCCGGACCAAGGCCGATATGCGTTCGCTGGCCACCGGGCTCGACGCCTATCGGATCGATCACAATGTCTATCCGCCCGATGGGGATGACATTTTCGGATTCAATGTCTTCGTTGATTTCGATGTGGCGCTTCGCCTGCGGCCGGTGACGACGCCGATCGCTTACATGACTTCTCTGCCCATCGACGTCTTTCACGAAAATCGAGACGAGTTTCTGGGTTCGACGTTTCTCTATCCCGGCGATCCGCCCTATACTTATGCCTATCTGACGTTCGGCAGCTTCACCGGTGCGCCGGCCGCGACGCCGCCGCTTCCGGGAAATCAGGGCAACCCGACTAACTATTCGCTTCTCTCTCAGGGGCCCAGCCGCTCGCTTAATTCGCTTTTGGGCGCTACGATCGAGTACGACCCGACGAATGGGACCGTTTCGCTCGGCGATATCGTCCGGCGAGGCGGCGAATACGTGACCCAGTGATCTCGCCCCTCCGCGTCGGCATCGTCCCGTATCTGAACATGCTACCGCTGGTCCACGGCCTCGGCGAACTTCGGCTCGACGGCGAGCCCGATGCGCGGCTCGATGTCATTCCGGTCGTCCCAAGCGAAATGACCCGGATGATGGAGAACGGGCGGCTCGATATCGGAATGGTCCCGGTCGGAGGCCTGTTCGATCACCCCGAATGGCGGGTCGTCGGCCGCTCGATCATCGGTTCACGCGGCCCGGTGCTCTCGGTGCTCGCTGTGGGGTCGGGCCCCATCGAGCAATGGACTCGCCTGCATCCCGATAGCCAATCGCGCACGAGCAATGCCCTGGTGCGCGTCATTCTGGCAGGGCAATACGGCACCCGGCCCGAACCCGCCGAGCCCACGCCGACGGATCCCGATTGGACGCCCGCCAAGGAATTGGAAGCCGGCGGGGCGCTGGTCGTCATCGGCTCGCGCGCACTTCGGCTGCGTGAGTTCTTTCGTCAACGCGGCGATACCGTTCTGGATCTCGGCGAGGCTTGGATGCAATGGACCGGGTTGCCATTCGTATACGCCGTCTGGGCCGCGCGCGAGGGCGTCGAAGCTCGGGAGTGGATCACGCGGTTCGATGAATTGCGCTGCGGGAACGAACGCCGCCTTCGCGAGCTGGTCGCCGGATGGCCGGGGCTCGACGATCAGCGCCTGACGCCGGACGAGGCCTTTAGTTACCTGACCGATAATATCAAGTTCGACCTCGATGAGGCATCGCTCGATGGGCTGCGCCGATTCCACACCGAGGGCGAGAAACTTCAAATATTCAAACCGGGATGGAAACTGAGACTCGAAACGGCGGGTTAAACTCTCGCGACGAATTTAGACGACGGACTCGGGATCGACGCGCACGGACCCCATGGCCTGAACGGATTGAGCGGGCGCGACGGCCGGTTCTGGTGCGTGGCCAAGGTCCGGACTCGAATCGGACGCCGATTCGTGCACCTCCGTCGCGCGCCCTCGGCGGCGTTCTTTTTCGGCGAGAATCTCGCGCCACTTGGCGCGGGTAAGCCCGAGCGGATGACGCAGAACAAGCATCGAAAAATCGTCAAAGACTCCGTAAACGGCCGGGATCACAATCAGCGTCAGCACCGTCGCAAACGAAAGACCCAGGACGATCGCCAGCGCCATGGGCCGCATCAAAGGATCGACACCGAACAGGCCGATTGCCATCGGAGAGAGGCCCAGGATCGTCGTGATCGAGGTCAGGATAATCGGACGCAGACGCGCCGCACCGGCTTCGAGGATAGACCGGCGCCTCGCCACGCCCACGCGCCGCCGCGAGTTGATGAATTCGATTAGAATCAAGGCGTCGTTTACCACAATGCCGGATAGAGCAATGATGCCGATGATCGAGAACATTCCGAGCGGCTCATTGAAGACGAAGAAGCCCCAGATC
>JAJFLK010000078.1 GCA_021772735.1 Candidatus Sumerlaeota bacterium
AGAACGAATTGTTCCGGTCGATGTGCCAGCGCCCGAGCAGCGGATAATCCGGCGCCTGATAAAGCACCCGGCCGTACGAGATGTAAGTCCGTCCGTCGTAGACGAGTTCGCGCTCGACGCCGCGCTCGCGGTCCAGCCCGAGCGACCCGATCCGGCATTGCCCGGCCATGGCAAACAGCGCCGGCATCAGCACCGAATCCCCTCCGGTCGTCCAGATCAAATCCGGATCGATCTCGCGCAGGCAATCGCGCAGCGAACGCAGCATGTGGGCGGGAGTCGCCTCGTCCCAGGTGATCGTGCGCCCCTCGTGGGTCAGGCTCAGCGAACGCATCCGAGGCCGCCGCCCCACCCCGACGCCTTCGGCCCGCAGCTCGACCTCGCACAACGGCAGGAGGGGGTATTGCGTCGCGCGGGCGTCATCGCGTAGTCGGCATCGGACGAGGCGCTCGCCGTCGTGTTCGACCTCGCACAGCCCCGCCGGGAAAAGCCCGCGCTCGTAGCAGTAATGAATCTCTGCCGGGATGTCGCAGTGGTAATACGTCCACTCGGGGTGACGCCGCGCCAGCGCGCGCAGGCTCGCGCCGTAACGATCCAGATCGGTCACGCGAACCTCCTCAACCTCCCGGGGCCGGGCCGTCCAGAAATCGAGCCGCTCAGTCGTCCCGAGGCACTCGAACCCCGCGCACCGCGCGAGGGCCGTGCGCAGTTGCCCGCGCAGTTGCCCGCATCGCTGTGCCGCGCCGCCGCGCTCCCCTGCTCCGCTTGTTGCGCCCGGCTGGAGCGTCGCAGTCACGTCGACGTAAAACGATGGGGCGAACGGCTCGACCAGCCGCACCCGCCGTCCGTCCTCGGCCAGGAACCATAGGATCATCGAATTGCCTTGCGGGTAGAGATCGAAGAGCCAGGCGGTAAAGGTTTTTCGGTTGTCCATCGAAATCATTCGTTTTTCGGAGGCAAGAATTCACACAAAAAAAGAACTCACGCAAAGCCGCCAAGACGCAAAGAAGAGAAAGAAAACTTGCGGGCCTCGGATCCTCGCTCTCTCGTGATAGAGAAAATTCCCGGCGTCGCTTACAAGTTTTGATGAATTCCATTTCCTGCAAAGAACCTCCGCGTGCGTCCTTTGCTTCTTTGCGGCTTTGCGTGAAATCTATTTTCTTAACTCCCCTCATCTCACCCTGCCAGTCGACTGCGCAGCCGCTCGATCTCCTTTTGCTGTTCGAGCAG
Organism: Candidatus Sumerlaeota bacterium; assembly: GCA_021772735.1. Classification (GTDB taxonomy): domain Bacteria; phylum Sumerlaeota; class Sumerlaeia; order MVZB01; family JAJFLK01; genus JAJFLK01. Next base: position 1,228 of record JAJFLK010000078.1, read on the forward strand.
GATGGCCATCACAAGCGCATCGAACGGAATGGCCCGACCGACGTATGCGGCTTCGGCCATATGCCGCTTTGCCAGCGTGAAAAGCCGGTCGAACGCATCGCGATCTTCGAGCCGCAGCGCCCGGCGGAACGGCGCCCATTGCGCCATCTCCTGCTCAAGGTAGGTGTTGAACGTCGGCAGGGTCCGCCCCATGGCCCAGTCCTTTCTCGATGCGCGCGAGCGCCGTCGCAGTGTCGCCGAGCATCCGGGTTTTGCTTCGCAGCAGTTGCGCCCAGGGCCGCGCCTCGGGCGTATCTCGGCCGCTCCACGTCAGCAGGATCGGCAAGCCACGGCGTCTCAGTTCGGTCGCCTCGTCGAGAATCCGCCCGAACAAATACCGCCGCTCCCACAGCGGCAAATCTTCATCATGGAAAAGCCGATCCACGCCAAGCAGCAGCACCGGCGAGGGGCCCGGCGCCAGGCCCGGCGTGGGCCCCGGCATGTTGTCCGCCTCGGCGGGCACGGCGTCGCGGCCCTGCGTCGCACGGCCTCCGATCGCCCTGCCCCCGACCGGCCGCGCCTCCTGACCGGCCGCCAATGGTCTCAGCAATTGCTCGACCGATCCGAGCAACTGGTGACACGTATAGGCGCGGCTCACGAGCACGCGTCCCAGAACGACCTCGGGCACGAGGCCCCGCTGCCGCGCCAGCGCGGCCAGCCGGTAGGGGTTGAAGGCGTTGCCCCCATCGAGGCAATAAAGCCGTCCGCCGCGCTCGATCCACGGCAGGAAGGCCGCGATCGCCCGCCCGATTTGCGCACGCGGCAATGCGATCGAGGCCAGGGGCCGGGCCGGCTCCCGCCAAGGGCCGACCCGACCTCCGCCACGGCCGCTCCCGGGCCTGTTCTGGCCTGCACCAAAAAACTCGCAGTCCAATTGTCCGCCCTCCCAGACCTGTGCGCCGATCATATACGAAGAAAATACGAAAATCAAGGCGAAATCGAAATCGGAAAACGAGGCGTCGGCAGACCCCTCATACCATTCTCCGTTAGAGAATACACCGGGCCGTGAGAAACGAAGCCACAGAGTCGGCCGTAGCTGGGCGAAGGCGGAAACGTTCGCCGATCGCATGGATTTGAAGAGAATGAACCACGGGGATCAAGGGGATCAAAGGGCCCTCGGGTTGGTTATCCTTCTTCACGTGATTGCGCCCCTCTGTTCCACGGCGCGAAATTCTGCGTATCCCATTGATCCCTTTGATCCCCGTGGTTGCTTCTCTTTTTCTTGGCGTCTTTGCGTGAAACTAGTTCTTCTCAGTTTTTCGAGATCGAATAAAGATGCGTCTCTCCCCGCAAAATCAACCCGCCGTCCACGATGGCAGGTGAAGCTAGGAAGCGTTCGCCTTCGATCACGTTCTCGGCCAGAACCTCGAACTCGGTCCCTGCTTTGAGGACCACCATGCGGCCCTCTTCGCCGAGCATATAGACCTTGCCGGCGGCGGCGACCGGCGAGGCCGATACGGCATAAACCCCCGGAAGGCGAACGCCGCTGTAATGCTCGGCGCCGGTTTCGGCATCGCGGCACTGGACGATCCCCTTATCGTTGACCACATAAAACTCATCGCCATAAAGCAGCGGCGAGGGGACGTAGGGCGTGCCCTTATCGTGGCTCCAGGCGACCGAATCGCTCTCGGTGATATCGCCGCTCCCGCCCAGGCGGATTGCCATCAGCGCCTGCCCCATATATCCGCTGGTCGCGTAGATCATCCCGTGCCCCTGGACCAGCGTCGGGATCGCCGCGACGGTCATCCCGGCGCATTCCCAAGCGACCGCGCCGGTCTCGAAATCATAGGCCCGGACGCGAGTCGTTCCGTTGGTGACGATCTGCCGAGCGCCCTCGTGCTCGATCAGCACCGGCGTCGTCCAGTTGCTCATCTCATCGCGATCGGCTCGCCAGATATCCTCACCTGTTTGCTTGTCGAGCGCCGTGATGAAGGACTGGCCCTGGTGATCCCAGATGACGATCACCCGATCGCCATAGACGACCGGCGACGCGCCCTCGCCGTTGTTGAACGCGATCTTCATGTCGCCCAGGTCGCGCTCCCACACAAGCTCCCCGTCCATGTCGTAGCAGTAAATTCCTTCGGAGCCGAACGAGACATAAACGTGTTCGCCATCGGTCGAGGGTGTGCTGTTCGCGTAGCTGCCCTTCAGGCGATTGACGCCCTCGGCGGGCTTGGCGACCCGCGCGGTGCGTTGCCAGATGATCTTCCCGTCGCTCCGTTCGAGACACAGGACCTCGAAGCTGAATTGGATTGTCGGGTTCGGCCCGCCTGGGCCGATGCCCCGGCCTCGATCCGGATGGCCCTCGGGGAGGTCTTCGCCTTGGGGGATCGCGGTGATCAAGAAAATCCGATCGCCCCAAACTGATGGTGAGCCATGGCCGACACCGGGGATAGCGGTCTTCCATGCGATGTTTTCTTCGGCCGACCACGTCTCGGGCAGCCCGGCCGCGCTGCTGACGGCGCCGCTCCCGGGCCCTCGCCATTGAGGCCAGTTCGTTGCTTCGTCTTGCGCGGCGGAATCCGCCCCTGCCGAACCAGCCGCTGCAGTAAGGATCAAAATGCTTGCGAGTAAAATAATGTCTTTCATGTCGCCCCCTGAAATGGCTCTTGCTTGAAATGGCTTTCGGTATTGAACAGACGCATCCGCATCGCCATGGGTTTGGCCTTGCGACCTTCTACCGAACGGTTCGCACGAAGTCAGCGACTATACGCACTGGATTCGCCACGCGCCATGAATGTTGGTCGGGGAGGGCATGGCCCTTGCGAAGGTGTACCTAACGAAAAATCAATCTGGAAATGCTGGAATCGATGTAACTCAGGCCGCAAGTCCGACCATTTCCTGGGCGTTATTGAAATCCTTCAGCATCACGGCCGAGACGGGATACAGGTCTGAGAGCGACATGCCGACCACGTCAACCGCTCCGGGGTGGAACGTATAGGCGAGGCCTTCACTGCCTAGGCCGATCCCCAGGCTGACGCACAAGATATTGGCGACATGCACGCGTGCGACGAGCTGTTCGAAACTCTCGGCTTTGAGCGGCTGCTGATGATGCGCGATCACCTGAACGAGCTGTTCGGGGAGATTCCAGGTCTCGGCGACCATCCGGCCCGCGTCGGTATGACTGAACCCCAGCACCCGGCGCTCGGCCTCTTCGAACGGAATACTCTCGCCCTGCACGATCTTGATGATCTGTCCGAACTCGGCCTCGACGTATGTGTTCAAAACGATCTTGCCGACGTCATGGAGAAGCCCCCCTGTGAAGGCATCGATGCTGTCGGGGTCTTGCTTTGAGCGACACAGGCGGCTCGCCCCGAACGCGCACCCGACCGAGTGACGCCATAGCTCGCCGGGCGCGAGACCGTATCCCCGGTGGGCCTGCCGATAATAGGCCGAGGCGCAGCCGGCCAGGATGAAATTCACCAGCGTATCGGTGCCGATGTAGACCAGCGCCTGCTGGATCGAGCTGACGGCTCGCGGCAGGCCGTAGTAGGCCGAATTACACAGCTTGAGCACCTTGAGCGTCAGGGAGGGCTCCAGGCGCACGGTTTCGACGATGTCCCCCAAGGGAGACTCCGGATCACGGCTCAACTGCATCAGGCGGGTCACCGCTTCGGGCAGCGGTGGCAGGTCCGTAATCTGGGACTGAATTTCGTCAAGGGAGACGGCGGACATGGGCATTGCCTCTTGGCGCGGGCGAAAAATCGAGCAAACGCTCGGGAAGTTGCCTGGCATGGCGTGGCGCCCGGGCGTGCTTGCGTCCAGGCCACTTCTGGTAACTCTTATCGTCACCGCCCGGGCTTGTGATTAATCCCGTCTGCGGCAGGTATCAAAAACAAAAAAAGCGCGATCCCTCGGCCCCGGTGAGCCTGCGGGATCGCGCATAAATTTGGTTGGGGGT